>JAMFSI010000043.1 GCA_026225215.1 Sphingomonas palustris
CCCCCCGGCTTGGCACGCCCCCTCCGTCAGTCGCTGCGCGACTGCCACCTCCCCCGGAGGGGGAGGATATTGGCTAGCAATGCACATGGACTTTGGTCTCGTTATTCGCCCCACGCAGCGTGGCCATCATCGCCGGCAGGTCATCCAGGGCAATATTGTTGGTGATGATGGTCTTGGGATCGACATGGCCCTTGTCCATCTGGTCGGCGATATAGCGGAAATCGCGCATCTCATAGCCGACCAGAAACTGGATGGTGACGCATTTCATCGAACCGAGCGCCGGCATCACCGGGTCCATATGCGTGCAGAAACCCAGCGAGATCACCTTGCCATAGAGCTTGGCGTGCTGGACCGCCTTGCTCAGCATGCCTTCGCTGCCGACGCATTCGTAGACCACATCGGGCGAGCCGCCGAGCGCCTCGATCACTTCGCCGATTTCATTGTCGCCATAGGGAATGAAGGCATCGGCGCCCATCGCCAGCACCAGATCGCGGCGCCGCGCCGAGCGCGACATCGCCACGATCCGCCCCGCGCCCAATCGCCGCGCCCAATAGATCGCATAAAGCGCCACCGTGCCGCCGCCCAATATCAACACGCTGTCGCCGGGCTGGATACCCGATTGGCGCAAGCCATAGAGGCTGACCGCCAGCGGTTCGACCAGCGCGGCATCGGCAAAGGACAGGGTGTCGGGCAATTTCACCGCGATATTGGCGGGAACATTGGCGAGTTCGGCAAAGCCGCGCATGGCGCCGGCCGCATTGTGGCACAGAATGTGATTGCCGCCCCGGCAGCCTTCGCAGTTTCCGCAAGCACCTGAGGGCAGCACCGCGATCTTGTCGCCGAGCTTGAATGTGCTCACATCCTTGCCGAGCGCGATAATTTCGCCGCCATATTCATGGCCGAACTGGCTGCCCGGACCGTAATCGAACAATTCGCCTTTGGTCATCGACAGATCGGTGCCGCAGATGCCGCAGCGCTGGACGCGGATGATCACTTCGTCCGCGCCCGGCTCGGGATCGGGCAGCGTGTCGATGACGGGCGCCTGACCGTGGCCCGGATAAATAGCGGCCTTCATGCCCGTTCCTCCAGCAAATCATGGCGGCGGATATAGTCGGCAAAGGGTTCGCGCGCTTCCTCAGCGGTCATGCCGAAATCCTCGATGCGATAGCGGTGAACACCATAGGCCAACTCGGGCTTTTCCTCGATCCGCTGCGCGAAACCGGCACGCGTGTCGTCCGGGATGTCCATGCCGATAAAGCGGTAGATGTTTTCGAGCACCGCCATCGGGCGGGCGTGAAAATCGGCATGGACGATATCGAGGATCTGCTCCGGATGACGCTGCCGGACGCTCTCGCAACGCTCCACCGCGCGCGCCCATTTCGCCACTTCGCGGCGCAGCATGATCGGGCCGCGTTGCGGGGCGCGGGCGGGGTCTTCCAGCAGCGGGTGCATTTGCATCAGCAGCGACACCAGCGACGGCACCGCCTTGGCGGGATCGCGATGCGTCTGGATCACCCGCGCATCGGGGAAGACCGCCAACAGCAGGTCGAGATTGTCGATGTGACCGGGGTTCTTGAGCAGCCAGCGCTTTTCCGGCGAGGTGCTGCCGATCAGCTTCACGCAATTGGCGTAATAGGCATAGGCCGGGGCCTCGCTCTGGCATTGCCACCAGGCGTCATAGGTGGGCGCCGACCAGCAGCAGCTCCACAGATTGGAGACGAAGCCATGGCGCAGCATGATGCAGCATTCGTGTACTTCTTCAGCCGCCATGTGATGCGCTGCACGCCGGTTTGGCGCGGCAGCATAGCGCGCTTCGATCACCGCCATGGTTTTGCGGAATTCGGGATAGCTTTCCCAGGTGTCGATCGGTGGACGCGGCATCGGCGAATCGAGCAGCCAGCTCTGCAACCCCTGAAAGCGCGGGTCGACCGCCATCAGCCGGTGCAGCGCGGTGGTGCCGGTGCGCGGCACGCCGGTGATCACCACCGGGCTGAGCAGCGGCGCGGCATCGAAGCCGGGATGAGCCTTCATTGAGGCGACGGCCTGCACCCGACCCTTGAGCACATCGACCACATCCGCCCAGGCGCGGCGACGCCCCGCCTCGGTGAAATGCGGATCGTAATCCATCGATTGCAGCAGCACGGTCAGGCCGGGGAGGTAATCCTGGCCGCCGAAATCGTCGCTGCCGACCTCGCGTGCGACCAACTCGTGCAATTGATCGCTGGCGTCGGCGAAGCGGGCCGGTGGGGTGTCAAGCATATGCATCAAGATCCAGATTCCATGCCCAACGCCCGCGCGTCCTGAGCTTGTCGGAGGGCTGCTTTTTCCTTTGCTGGGCCGCTTCGCAAGCAAGAGCAGGACAGCCCTTCGACAAGCTCAGGACGCGCGGGGTGAGGGTTAGGGCGTGCGGCATCACCAGCGCCGCCGGCGTTGGCAGGCCCGGACGCGGGTGCGTAATTCCTCGGCGCGCTCTTCGGGACTGACCGTGGGCGTGTCGCTGGGCAAATGGTCGCGCAGTTCGCTGAATTTCACCCGCTTCAGCGTTGGCGTCGGGCAGGAGTCGCAGTCGTACCAGCGGCCATAGATGGTGCCTTGCAGGAAACCGGCGGGGTCGAGCCAGTTGGGTACGCCAGGGTCGGCCAGCGAGATCACCGCGCGGAATTTGCCGTCGGGGCTGACGCGGGCGAAATGGCCATTGGTGCTTGAAAGCCGATAGACATATTCGACGGCATTGAAATAGGGATCGTCGAGCTGGAAGTTCCAGTAGCGGCGGGTCTGCGGCAGTTCGGTTTCGAGGATCAGCGCCTCGTCTTCCGCGAATTCGAACACTGCCGGCAGATAGACCTGCCGCACCAGCGCGCCGCCATAGCGCACCGGCTCGAAGACATTGACGCCGACGCTGGCCTTCACCGCATTCTGCATGGCGTAGAACATCTTGGTGCAACGCACCGGCATCGCTGCCATGTCCTTGATCCGGGCGATGATATCCTCAGGTGTCAGGCGCGGTTTTGGCGGCACCGGATCGAGGCATTCGATCGACATCACCGGGTCCACTTCGCCCGCCCAGTCATAGCTGCGATAGCGCGTTATCAGCACGCGGGCGCCCGGCTCGATCTTCAGCCAATCGCCGCTGTAATCCGCCGGCTTCTCGCTGCTGAGCAGCACGGAGAAATCGCCGTTCTCGGCGAGATGCAGGTCGCCATCGTCGATGTCATGGTAGTAAGTGCCGGTGGTATCGTTTTCCCAGGGCATGCCCGACAGGCTGAGCTGCGTGCCGAGCGTCAGCATCTTCACCGTGCCGCGATTGCCGGTGATGCGATAGCGATAATCGCTGCTGATCGGGCAGTAGAGGTAGATATCGTCGGGGTTGGGTTGCAGCGTGTAGACCGGGTTCCACAATGGCGCCCAATCGGGATGCTCGGGCGTGGCGTGGAAAAATGCGAAATAGCTGTAGGATAGCTGCATCATGATCTGGCGATAGACATCGGCGCGATAGGCGGGATCGTCGGGCCGCCAGGTATTGGCGATTTCATCGACCGCTGCATTGAGATCGCCCAGCAGGTCGAACAGCGGGGGCAGGGCAGGCGTTGTTGTCGTCATTTCGATCAACTCCGGGGGACGCTGGCGAAGAATTCGAGGCCGGCGGGGGTGGCGTAGAGATATTCGAGATAATGGCCGAGGTGAGGCACATCGACGAAGCAGACCTCGACCAGCGGATTGACGTTTTTGTAGGGCACCGGCCAGCCATGCTGCGCAGCATTGGCGAGCACGCCGTCCCATTGCTGCTGGTTCTGAATCAGGAAGCCGAGGTGATGGTGCTTGATCGCAAAGCCGGCGTTCTTTGGCATGCGACCGATGTAAATATCGCTGCCGGGCCCGCTGGCGCAAATAATCTCGTACATCAGCGTGCCGACCCAGGCGAAGCGCGCCTGGATTTCGCCGCCCTCGGCCATGGCGCCGCCAAGGCTGGCCCATTCGCGAATGCCCAATTGCGCGCCGAACAAGGCGCAGGCACGATCGAGATCATTGGTGACATAAGCCATCTGGAAATGCTCGGCGCGCAGCAAACCGGTCGCGGTATCGCCATCGCTTGGCTCGCGCGTCAGCATCTGCGGCATGGCTCCAACTCTCCCGGATGAGCGATCGTAAAATTTGCGATTCGCGCAGTTAGATAGTATGTGCTATCTCCATCAGGTCAATGGTGATCGAAGAGGAAACCGCGTGCCGCGCCAGGAATTAGACGTCCCGCCGGGAAGCGATCCAACGCCCGCGCGTCGTAAACGGCGCAGCCCCGAAGAAATCCGCACGCGCGTCCTCGAAGCTGCTTCCGAGGTGTTCGAAACCCACGGCTATGGCAGCGCCACCACCGCCGCGATCGCGCGCCGCGCCGATGTCACCGAAGCGCAGATATTCCGCTATTTCGAGTCCAAGGCCGCGCTGTTTCGCGCCGCGATCTTCGAGCCGCTGAACGCGCATTTCGCCGATTTCCAGGCGCGGCAACAGATTGTGGGTGAGGCCGGATCGTTTCGCGACAATGCCAAAAGCTATATCACCGAGCTACAGGCTTTCATTGCCACGCATTCGCGGATGCTGATGTCGCTGGTGGTGGCCGAAGCCTATGACCGACGCGCCACCGGCGGCGTGGAACGGCTGGATGGGCTGGGCGATTATTTTGCGCGCGGCGCCGCGATGATGGGGCAGCGCATGGGCGATAAGGCCGATCTCGCGCGCGTGGCGCCCGAGGTGATGGTGCGGGTGTCTTTTGCTGCGGTGTTGGGCTGCGCTTTGTTCGGCGACTGGATGTTTGCCGAAAGCGCGGTCGCTCCGGAGCAGATCCACGAGGGGGTGATCGATTTTGTAATCGATGGTTTGAACGCGAATGCCGAGGCGGAGAGCGGCGCGGGTTTGCCGGGCGCTGATATCCTATTTCCCCGTCTGTCCTGAGCTTGTCGAAGGACTGTCCTTCTGTCCGGCGAGGTTGAAAAGAAAAGCAGTCCTTCGACAAGCTCAGGACGGGCGGGAAAGAGCAAACGGTTCGCAATCAACGTTTACCGGTATCAATCCTCCATCACCTCCACACTGCGCCCGCTCAGCCACTGCCGGATCACCAGATAGCGGCCATGCAGGGCGCCGCGATCCTGCAACCCGAACCCCAGCAGCGTGCCATCATGGCCCTCGGCCGCGGGCAGCCATTTGATCTGCTCCAGCCCATGCTTCACGCCCTCGCGAGTCAATTCCCCGGCTCGGGCTAGCCCTTCGGCTACCAGCCGGCCGATATCGTGACCCTTGGCCAACGACAGACTTTCCTCGACCGGCAAGCCCCGGCGCGCGCGGATCGCCGCCAGCGTGCGATTGCTGTCGGAATACATATCGATATAGCGCCAGCCATCGATTATCGCCGCGAAAGCGGGGTCCATGCCGCGAATGCCGGCGGTGTTCATGATGCGCGGCCCTTGCCAGCTGCTGGCGGTCAGGGCGCGGGCCGGAGCGAGGGCGGAGATGCCGAGACCGAGATAGACGAAGCCATCGGGCTGCGCGGCGAGCAGTTCGGCGACCTCGGCCTCCGCCACTTCGGCCAGCGGCGACAGCGTAGCCGCGCCGCTGATCCGCAAGCCCAGCAATTCGGCTTCCTCCTGCAGATAGCGGAAATGGCGCGTGCCGATCGGCGAGCGATCATAAATCACCGCGATCCGGCGACAGCCCAGCGCATGGAGGTGACGCGCGATGACCAGCGATTCATCCTCATGCGAGCCGACCTGCAAATGAAACATATAGTCGCCGCGCCCGCGCTCGGCGCCGGCCCAGTTCAGCGTCGGCAGGCGATAGCGCTCGGCCAGCGGCGTTGCCACCAGCGCATTGTCGCCGATCGCCGGACCGACGATCATCAGCACATCCTGCGCGGCCAGTTCGGCAAAGGCATGCTCCACCGCCGCTGCGGTGCCGCCGGGCAAGCCTAGCCCATAGGCCTTTACCCATTCCACCGGGCGGTCGAGTCGCCCGGCGGCGGTGACATCGTCGATCGCCAGTTGCAGCCACGGTTCGAGATCGCCTGGGCCGGGGGCTTGATCGGCCATATCGTTGAGCAGGCCTATCCGGATCGGTTTTGCCATGGTTTCTCTCCCTGCTGCCGGCAACGGCGATGCCGGCGCTTCTTTCCGTCTTTTCATAGCAGCGCGACCTTCCGCGCAAGGGGCTTGCATCATGCGCCAATCCTGCGCAGTTCACCGCCATGATGACGAACCATAATCTGCTCGCAAGCTTCCTCGAAGTCGCGGCTGCGGCGGGCGACAAGCCCTTCCTGATCGCGGGTGAGACGCCGGTGCTGCGCTTCTCCGATCTCGACCGCGAAACCGGACGCCTTGCGGCAAGGCTGGCGGCGCTGGGCAGCGAGCCGGGCGACCGGGTGGTGGTGCAAGTCGAGAAATCGCCTGAGGCGGTGCTGCTCTATCTCGCGGCGCTGCGCGCTGGGATGATCTTCATACCGCTCAACACCGCTTATACCACGGCGGAATTGGCCTATTTCCTGAGCGATGCCGAGCCTGCTCTAGTGGTATGTCGGCCCTCGGATGAAGCTGATGTGCAAGCTATCGCCGGGACTGCTCGCGTGGTGACGCTTGGCATGAAAGGCGAGGGCAGCTTGCTGGACGACCTGCCTGAACAGATCGGGCCGGTGGTCGAGCGTGCTGCCGACGATTTGGCCGCGATCCTCTATACTTCGGGCACTACGGGGCGCTCCAAAGGGGCGATGCTCAGCCATCATAATCTCTACAGCAATGCCGCGACGCTCAAAACCTTGTGGGAGTGGCAGGACGACGATGTCCTGATTCACATCCTGCCGATCTATCATGTCCACGGGCTGTTCGTGGCGCTGCATGGCGCGCTGCTGGCGGGCGCCAGCGTATTGTTTCACCAGGGCTTCGACCCGGCAGCGGTGATCGCCGACTTTGCACGCGCGACGGTGTTGATGGGCGTGCCCACGCATTACACGCGGCTGATCGATTCGCCGGAACTGACGCGAACTGCGGCGAAACCCATGCGGCTGTTCATTTCGGGCTCGGCGCCGCTGCTCGCCGAAGCCCACGAGCGCTTCGCCAGGAAGACCGGCCAGCGCATTCTCGAGCGCTATGGCATGACCGAGACTGGGATGATCACGTCCAACCCCTATGATGGCGAGCGGGTGGCGGGCACGGTCGGCTTTCCACTGCCCAAAGTGTCGGTGCGGCTGCGCAATGATCAGAGCCAGCCGGTCGAATTGGGCGAGCCGGGCATTCTGGAAGTGCGCGGCCCCAATGTGTTCAAGGGCTATTGGCGCAATCCCGAAAAGACCGCCGAAGAATTTCGCGAGGGCGGCTATTTCGTCACCGGCGATGTCGCCACCCGCGACAGTGAAGGGCGGATCACGCTGGTCGGCCGCGCCAAGGATCTGATCATTGCGGGCGGGCTCAATATCTATCCGAAGGAAATCGAGGAAGCGATCGACGCCCTGCCCGGCGTCGCCGAATCGGCAGTGATCGGCGTGCCGCATCCGGATCTAGGTGAGGCGGTCGTGGCCGTGGTCGTGCGCGAATCCGGCGCCGAACTCACCGAGGCTGGCATTCTTGCCGAGATCATCAACGAACTGGCGCGTTTCAAGCAGCCGCGCCGGGTGTTCATTGTTGACAGCCTGCCGCGCAACGCGATGGGCAAGGTGCAGAAAGCAGCCCTGCGCGCCGAGCATGGTGCGCTGTTCGTTCCCGCAGTGACCACTCAATGACCGACGCCGTCCTCGTCAGCCACGCGGGGCCGGTGACAACGGTCACGCTGAATCGGCCCGAGGCGATGAACGCCATCACCCGGCCGATGCACGACGAGTTGGAGGCGGCGTTCGACGCATTCGCGCATGACCCTGCGGGTTTGATCTGCATCGTCACCGGCGCTGGCGAGAAGGCCTTTTGTGCCGGCTCCGACATCAAGGCTGCGGCTGAGCACGGTCTGCCCATGGACTATCCGCCGCATGGTTATGCCGGGCTGATCGAGCGCTTCGATTGCCCCAAGCCGTTCATCGCCGCCGTCAACGGCCTGGCGCTGGGCGGCGGCTTCGAAATCGCGCTGGCCTGTGATCTGATCATCGCCGCCGATCATGCGCAATTCGGCCTGCCCGAGCCGCTGATCGGTGCGGTGGCGCTGGGTGGCGGGCTGCACCGGCTGGCGCGACAATTGCCATTGAAACAAGCGATGGGGCTGATCCTGTCGAGTCGCCGCATGCCCGTAGCCGAAGCTGCTGCGCTGGGGCTGATCAACGAAGTCGTCCCCGCAGCCGGGCTGAATGAAGCGGTCCAGCGCTGGTGCGACGACATCCTGCGTGCCTCGCCGATGGCGATCCGGACCTCCAAGGCGGTGACGCTGGCCGGGCTCAACGAAGCCGGGATCAGCGGCGCGATGCGTGGGCAGGGCGATTATCCCGAATTCCGCGACTGGCGTGAAAGCACCGATCTCAAGGAAGGGCTCAAGGCCTTCGCCGAAAAGCGCCCGCCGCGCTGGACGGGGCAATAAGATAAAATCGGGCAGTTCGGGAGGGGAAACACAATGCGCCTGGCAAATCGTATCGCGCTGATCACCGGTTCATCGAGCGGGATCGGCGCTGGAATTGCGCAGCGCTTGGCAGCAGATGGCGCCAAGGTGATCGTCCATGCGCGCAATAATCTCGCCGGGGCGGAGGCTGTGACTCAGGGGATCAGGGATGGGGGCGGCACTGCCCATGTCCTGATGGGCGATCTCGCCCAAGGCGATACCGCGGTGCAGCTCGTGCAACAGGCCCACGTGATCCATGGTGCGCTGGACATCCTAGTGCTCAACGCGGGTGGTGGGCGAGGGGGCAAGGCCGTAGATGCAACCGGCGATGCGATCGATGCGGTGCTCGCGCTGAACCTGCGCGCGACCATTCTTGCCGCGAGCGAATTCGCGCGACTGACGCAGAGCGATCAAGGCCGCGTCATCTTTATCTCCTCGGGCATGGCTACTCATCCAGCCCCAGGGGTAGCGATTGCGGCGGCGGCCAAGGCCGGCTCCGAGGCCTTCATCCGCTGTCTGGCGCAGGAGTTGGGCGCGCGAGGCATTACCTGCAACTCGGTCGCGCCGGGCTGCACCCGCACCGAGATGATCGCCGGGCAAAGCTGGCCGGATCAAGTGCCGCCATGGACGGCGCTTGGCCGGCTGGGCGAGCCGCGCGATATCGCCGACATCGTTGCCTTTCTAGCCTCGGATGACGCCCGCTGGCTCACCGGAGTCACCTTGCCGGCGAACGGCGGCTTGATCACCACGGCGGCGAATATTCTGGCGCGGGCAACCTAAGCGAGATGCCCCGAGGTCATCCCCGCGCACCGCGCTGAAACACGCGGCTCTCGCACACCGAATAGCTCGGGTCTTTCGCCCCCTGGCCGAGAATCCCGCCCCCTGCAAAAGGCCGGCGGAGTTGGAAATCATAAGTGACGACACGTTTGGCGAAGCGCCATTTGCCGTCGGCGCCGCGGTGATACTGGTCGATATAGCGCACCGCCATGAAGTCTTCCTCCTGCTGGCCGGTGCCTTTCAGATCGGGGATCAAGTGAAAGGCGAGCGCATAGACTTCGCCATGGCCGGTATCGCCGGTAACGCTGATCAGATGATTGCACACATGATGACCGCTGTAGGGCATGTAAGGCATCGATTTCTCGATGAAATCGCAATAGGCCGGGGCCGGGCCATCGAAGCTGTCGCCGTGGCTGTCGGTGGCATCCTCGGTGTAGAGGTCGCGCAGCAGGGCGATGTCCTGGCGATCGATCGCGCGTGAATAGAGCAGCACCAGATCGCGGATCGCATCCTTGTCGATCAGCGTCTGGATTGCGTCAGCCTGCGTCGTTCCGGTCATGTCGTTTCCTCTCGATTATAATAGAGCGCCGCCGTCCACCTGCATGATCTGGCCGGTAATGTAGCTCGCCTGGGCAGAGGCGAGGTAGGCCACCAGCGAGGCGACTTCCTCGGGGTTGGCAACCGGACGCCCCAGCACCGGCTTGCGCGCGCGTTTGGCCATGTCTTCGGGCTTGGTATTGGCGAAGGCCTTGGCAAAGAAGCCGTTGTCGGGATTGAACCGGCTGCCCGAGCTGAACGCCGCCGGGTCTTGCGCCATCGTCCCGTAAGGCGCCACGCAATTGACGCGCACGTCGTGCTGGCCGACTTCCTTGGCCAGGACGACGGTGAAGGCATGGACCGCGCCTTTCATCGCCGAATAGACCGGCAGCATGTAATCGCCGACGATGCCCGAGATCGAGCCGATGTTGACGATGCTGCCGCGCCGCCGCTCGACCATCCCGGGCAGCACCGCGCGGGTCAGGCGCAGCATCGTGCCGAAGTTGAGATCATAGTCCCCGGCCCAGCTATCGGGATCGGAGGTGACGAAGAAACCGGTGCCGACATTGCCGCCGACATTGTTGATCAACACATCGACCGGGCCCATCGCCTCTGCCGCGGCCAGCAGCGCAGCCGGGGTGGCGGGATCGAGCATGTCGGCAGCGATGAAGCGCACCTCGGGCGAACCGGCGGCGCGGGCGAGGCCGGCAACGGTATCGCCCGCCTGCTGGTCGCGCCCGGTGATGACCAGCCGCGCGCCTTCGCCGGCCAGCGCAAGCGTGATGGCGCGCCCGATATTGGCGGTGGCGCCGGTGACGATCGCGACCTTGTCGGCCAGTTCCAAATTCATGCGGCGGTTTCCGGATGTGCGGCCAGCCAGTTGCGGGCGGTTTCGATAGCGGGCGCTAGCAGTGCCTCCAGCGGCGTTCCGCTTTCGGCGCGAGCGAGCATCGGCAATTCCAGCCCGATCGGGCATGATGCTGGGAGCGCGGCGACGAAATCGGCCAGTGGCAGGATGCCCGATCCCGGCGCGGGCCGGTTGCAACGGGCATCGTCGAAATAGCCATCGTAGCAGCCGGGCAAGCGCGCATCGCACAACTGGGCATAGAGGATCATTTCGGATGGGGCTGCGGCAAGCTCGGCCACGGTGCCGCCACTGGCGAACAGATGCATGGCATCGACCAGCACCCCGGCGTTTGGCGCGCCGACCTCGCGCAGGAATTCGAGCGAAGCCGGCAGGCTGGCGAGCGCCATCGTCGGCATGAATTCCACCGTGACCGGCAGGCCGTGCTGCCGCGCCATTTCGGCAAATTGCCCGAACTCATCGAGTCCGCGCGGACGGTCGGGCTCCAGCATGCAGACATTGAGCCGTGCCGCGCCCAGTTCGGCCATCATCGCCACATCGGCTTTGGCATCGGCGATGGCGTGCCCTGGCATGATCAGGAAACCTTCGCCGAGCGATATGGTGACGTCGAATTGCGTCAGCGCTTGTTTCAGCTCTGCCTGTAACGGGCGATTGCCGCGCAGGCTCCAACTCTCCTGGCCGGTTAGCGGCCCGGTAATCGGTATCGGGGCGAGGCCGATCGCGTGACAGCCCAGTCGCGCCGCCAGCGCGACAAATTCTGGCGGAGACAGACCCAGCGCGCTGATGAATTCCAGGCCCAGCCTGTCGCCGTGCGTCGTATCAGATTGTGCCACGGTCCAGTTCCGCCTGTTCCTGAGCCTCATCCAAGGCCTCATCATTTTCAAAGTTCGGGTAGGGGCCCAGCCCGGTCATCATCGCCGAGCCGAGCACCACCACCGGGATCGCGGCGATCAGCAATGGATGGTAGCTGCCGAACACGTCGAATATGCGACCGGCGATGATCGGTCCAAAGCCAGAACCCAGCATCATCATGCTGCCGATCGTCGCATAGATCTTGCCGAAATTGCGCAGGCCGGCATAGCGGCTGCAGAGATAAGTGGTGACCTGGAGGCCCGCCCCGGCGGAATAGCCCAGGCACAGCACCGCCAGCACTGCGATCGGCGGCGAATGCCAGGCATAGAGCAGCAAGGCATCGGCCACGGCTTGCAGGATAAAGCTGCTGAAGGCGATCCAGCCGCCGCGAAACCGATCGAGCAGCCAGCCGGTGGCCAGTTTGCCGAGGATGCCGGCGACGCCCTGAGCGATCAGAATTTCGCCGACGTTGGCCCGGCTGAGCCCGGTGCCGACCAGCACTTCGAACAAGTGGACCGTGACCCCGGCGCCAACCAGACCCATAATCAGATTGGCGAAGCCGATGCGCAGGATCGCCGGATTACGGATCGCCTGGCGAGTGGTCAGCCCCGGCAGCGACGCGGTATCGTAAGCGGGCTTGCTCGTCGGCCATCCCATGGACTCCTTGGGCGTGCGTTTGCCGAGATCGCGAGCATCGAAAAAGCACAGCACCACCAGCACCAGCGTCAGCCCGCCCCAACCGACCGCGATCGCCTGATAAGCGAAGCGCCAGCCATGATTGGCGACTAGCCAGTTACCGACGACAGGTGCCACCGATTGCGCCAGCGCCGATCCCGACAGCACCGCTGCCAGCGCCAGCCCCCGACTCCGCGTGAAGATGCTGGAAATCGCCGCACCCCACACCGTGCTTTTGACGAAAGTGGCCGCGAGCGACAAAAAGCCCCACAGCGCCAGCCACAAGCCGAGCCGGCCATCGTTGAGGCTGAAGGCGCCATAAGCCAGAATGGATATGATTACCCCTCCGATCGCGATGCGCCGGGTGCCGATCATATCGATCAGCGCGCCGACGAAGGGCCCGAGGATCACTGGCGACGCCGCATAGATGGTATAGCCGATCGAGATATTGGCGCGCGACCAGCCGAACTCGTGCTGGAGCGGTTCGATGAACACGCCGAAGGAATAGGTGAACATCGAGTAGAACGACATGCCGACCATGGCCGCGATGACGATGGGCCAATGGGCGGCCCATTCCTCCCGGCCGCTCTGCTCAGGCTGCAACATGCTACGCTTCCTATCTTTTCAGGTGCCCGGCTCAGCCCGGTCGGCAGACAATTCGATCATGCTTCGGGCGGAAGGATCCATTTGCCGGTGCTGTCGCGCACCCAGCCGCCCGACGCCCAGGTGCCGCCATCGACCGGCACCACCGTGCCGGTGATGTAGCTCGACATGGCCGAGGCCAGGAACACCGCAAGATGCCCGCATTCGGCATCGATGCCGGGGCGGCCGGCGGGAATGCGCTTGCGGATCGCCTCCACTTGCGCGGCGCTCGGCTGGTGCCATTTGCTTTCATCGACCGGCCCGGTGAAATTGCCGCGGGTGCCGGGGGTCACGGTGAAATCGGGGGCGATCGCATTCACGCGAATGTCGTGCTCGGCCAATTCTACCGCCAGCGTTCGGGTGAGATTGTTGATTCCCGCCTTGCACGCGGCATAGACGGCATAGCCCGGTGCTGCGCGCGAAGCCTCGATGCTGGTAACATTGATGATCGCGCCGCCGCGTCCTCCGGCGATCATGTGCGGGATCGCGGCGGAGGTGGCCGCGAGATTGCTGACCAGATTGAGGTCGATGTGGCGCCGCCAGTTCTTCTCCTGCAAGGCGGCGAAATCGCGGCGGCTGACACCGCCGGCGTTGTTGACCAGGATATCGAGCCGACCGAATGTTTTGGCAGCGGCTTCCACTGCGTCGCGCAAGGTGTCGGCCTGCATCGCATCGGCTGGAAAAGGCAAAGCGGTGCGGCCATATTCGGCAACGCGCGCGGCCACTTCGTCGCAGCGCTCGGGGACGATATCGACCACGCAGACGTCGGCGCCATGCGCGGCCAGGCATAGCGCGATGGCCCGGCCGATGCCGCCGCCGCCACCGGTGACAAGTGCGGCTTGGCCGTCAAGGCTCAACGTGCCCGTATCCATTCATCATTCTCCCTATTCGTCCACGGCCCAGATTTTTGCCGCATCACGCAGATCTTCCGGAAAATCGACGTCGCGGGCCAAGCCTGGGCTGGAGACGATCTCGATATCCAGCCCCAGCCGATAGGCTTCGCCGTCGTGCGCGGCAAAGCTGTCAGTTCCGTAAGCAAATGTGAAGCCCTTTGCCTGGGGTAGCGGCAGGGCGATGGCATTGGTCCCGGTGCCGTGACGGTCGGAGGCGATGGCGACCACCCCTTCGGCCGCACCCGTCAGCGCTTCGACATCGCGCGGGGTGATGCGCGGCAGGTCGGCGGCGATAAAGACGACGCGGCTGGCCCCGCCGGCGTCAGCTTCGGCGAGCGCCTGCGAGAGCGCGGCATTGAGGCCGCCGCCTGGATCGCCGAGCAGTGGGATCGCGGTGGATTGACCGTGGCGGGAAGGCCCGAGAATGCAGATACGATCGACAAAACGCGCGGCGCTGACGGCATCGAGCACTTGGTCCAGCATGGCGTCCACCAGCCGGTTGCGCGCATCGCCGTCGAGCACCTCGGCGAGGCGCAGCTTGCCTTCGCCGGGCGGCTTGACCGGAATGATCACCCAGCAAGTCACGCTTAAAGCATCGCCCGGTACATCCGGCGCAAAATCCTCCCCCCATGGGGAAGGTGGCTCGCGCAGCGAGACGGAGGGGGCGCCGCAGGGAGGATTTTTGGGGAGAAATCATCTGCACAATCGTCCCCTCCGTCAGCCCTGCGGGCTGCCACCTCCCCCAAGGGGGGAGGATTACGGTAACCCGGATCGGGCGAACCGGCATTTCTCATGGAATCGGCGGCGCCTTGACCAGATTGGTGAAGCGGATGCCGGCACCATCGGCGCCATAAGTCTTGTTCATATAGATCAGGATCGAGGTCAGCGCTTCCGCCGCCGCCGAATTGGCCAGCGCCCCACCCGACAGCCCGCGCAAGTCCATATCGGCGGCGAGGCCGACGACGACATTGCGCGCCTCGACATCGTCGCTGAACACCAGCACGTCGCATTCGACCTTGGCATCGGTGTCGAGGATATGCGCAGCGACGCTGTGAAACGCGGTGACCAGCCGGATGCCATCGCCGAGCAGCGCCTGGGCTTCGAGCGCGGCGGAACCGACCGCCGGCAATTGCACGCGCATCACCTTGGGCGGCACCAGTGGCACGGTGGTATCGACCACGATCGCGCTGCCGACATGCGGCTTGATCTCGTTGAGCGTCGCGACCTGCGCCGAATAAGGCACGGTAACGATCAGCACGTCCTTGCCGGCGGCGATCTCCGCATTGCTGCCCGAGGCGACGGTGACGCCGTCAGCGGCCAGTTCTGCCGCCACGACCTGAGCCTTGTCGGCGGTGCGCGAGCCGATCGTTACCGCATGGCCGGCCTTCGCCAGCCTGCGGGCGATAGCCTTGCCCAGATGTCCGGTGCCGCCGATTACGCCGATTGTCGCCATGCCGATCTCTTCCTGTCTATTCGATGCTTGCGTTGCAGCGCTCATTGCCGATAGCCGCGCTGGCCACGCATTTGTTGTGTCGCATGATTTTACGACAAAAACCGGTTCCCACTTTTTGTCATCATGCTCTAGGCGCAAAATGCCGATCAGCCCAGAGGATCGGTCGGGCGATACGAATGGAGCTTGATCAATGCCGGCGGAATTGCGCGCGATTGCGCTGACGGGGCTACCGCTGTTCGCCCCCGGCATGGATGTGGCGGCCGAGGTTGCGGCTGCTGCCGCGCGGCAAGGCGAGACGCTGGGGCGCGGCGATGTCGTGGTGGTAGCGCAAAAGATCGTTTCCAAGGCCGAGGGGCGCCGTGTGGCGCTCGCCGATGTGCGGGTGAGCGCGGAGGCGACGGAGATGGCCGAGGCCACCGCCCGGGCGCCGGAGCTGGTGCAATTGATACTCGATGAAAGCAGCGCCGTGCTGCGCGCTACCCCGGCTGCGATCATCACTCGGCATCGGACTGGGCATGTCCTGGCCAATTCGGGGATCGATGCCTCCAATGTCGAGGGCGGTGAGGACAGTCAGGTACTGCTGTGGCCGCGCGATCCCGATGCCAGTGCCCGCATGATCCGCGCCGCGTTCGGAGATGCCGCGCCCGCCGTCGTCATCGCCGACAGTCTGGGCCGGGCGTGGCGGATCGGCACTTTGGGCACGGCGATCGGTTGTGCGGGCTTGATGGTGTTGGAAGACCGGCGCGGGCAAAAGGATTTGTTCGGGCGTACCTTGCAGGCGACGGTGATCGCGGTGGCCGATGCCATCGCCGGGCTGGCGGTGCTGGTGATGGGCGAGGGGGCCGAAGGCACGCCCGCCGCGATCGTGCGCGGCGCGGGGCAATGGATCAGCGTCGAGGATGGTCCGGGCGCGACATCCGGCTTGCGGCCGGTGACGGAGGATATGTTTCGGTGATAAACCCGTCATTCCGGCGGAGGCCGGAATCCATTCAACCTCACCGCCTGGCGATACCGTGGTTTGGATCCCGGCGTTGCCCTGCGGTCGACTGCGTCTCGCCGGGAAGACGAATAAACAGGAAATGCATGAATTCGATCATCCTCCTGGGCGGGCAGACGGCATGACCGGCCACATCCTCGCATTGTCCGGCGGCGTCGGCGGTGCCAAGCTGGCGGCTGGCCTCGCGGCGGTGCTGCCACCCGAGCAATTGACCGTGGTCGTCAACACCGGCGACGATTTCGAGCATCTCGGGCTGACCATCTGCCCGGATATCGATTCGGTGGTCTATGCGCTTGCCGGCTTGAACGACACGGTGCGCGGCTGGGGCGTGGCCGAGGAAAGCTGGCAGGCGATGGCGATGCTGAAGCGGCTCGGCGAGGCCGATTGGTTCAATCTCGGCGACCGCGACATGGCGATGCATCTTGGGCGCAGTTGGCGGTTGCGGGCGGGCGAAAGCCTGTCTGAGGTGACGGCGAGGCTGACCGGAGCGCTGGGCATCCCGCATCGCGTGGTGCCGATGACCGATGGGCGCCTGAGCACGCTGATCGAGACCGATAACGAGATCATGGATTTCCAACGCTGGTTCGTGGGCGAGCAATGTCGCCCGGTGGCCAAAGCGATCCGCTTCGATGGTGCGGGCGCGCCCCCGTCGCCCGGTTTCGCCGAAGCGCTGGCGCGGCCCGATCTCGCGGCGGTGGTGTTGTGCCCCTCCAATCCTTTCCTCTCGGTCGACCCGATCCTGGCGTTGGGTGGGGTGCGCGAGACTTTGCTGGCTCTAAAGGTGCCGCGCGTCGCGGTGTCGCCATTGATCGGCGGCAAGGCGGTGAAGGGCCCGCTCGGCAAGCTGCTCGAAGAACGCGGGCAGGGGCAGGAGGGCAACGCCGCCATCGCCGGCCATTATGGCAAGCTCATCGACCATCTGCTGATTGACCGCAGTGACGATGCCGACGCTGGGGGATTGCGCGAACGCGGGCTTTCGGTGACAGTGACCGATACGCTGATGCACGGGCTCGCCGACCAGACTCGGCTGGCGCGCGAAGTGCTGGCGGCGGCAGGACTGCAGCAGCCTGCATGAACACGGACTGATATGATGCATTCGGATGACCAGCAGCTGATCGATCGCTTGTTGAACGCCCCGCTCGGCGAGGTGCTGGCAGAGGCGCGGGCGCGGCGCGACGCACGCGGGTCGGCGCGGATGACCTATTCGCGCAAAGTGTTCATCCCGCTGACCCGGCTCTGCGCCGATGTCTGCCATTACTGCACCTTTGCGACGACGCCGGCGCAGCTTCCCGCCGCCTTCCTGACCCCCGACGAAGTGCTCGACATCGCGCGGGCTGGACAGGCGGCAGGCTGCAAGGAAGCGCTGTTTACGCTGGGTGATGCGCCCGAGCGTCGTTACGCCGCCGCGCGCGACTGGCTGGCCGCTGCCGGTTTCGCCAGCACTATCGATTATGTCCGCCACTGCGCCGAACTGGTGCTCAAGGAAACCGGGCTGCTGCCCCATATCAATGCCGGGCTGATGGACGAGGCGGATTTCGTCAGCCTCAAGCCGTTTGCGCCCTCTTGCGGGCTGATGCTGGAAAGCACGGCGGTCAGCCTGTGCGAAAAGGGCGGCGCGCATTTCGGCTCGCCCGACAAAGTACCTGCGGTGCGGCTGGAATCGCTGGTGGCGGCTGGGCGCGCGCGGATGCCGCTGACCAGCGGTATCCTGGTCGGCATCGGCGAGACGCCGCGTGACCGGATGGAGTCGTTGATTGCCCTGCGTGATCTCCACGAAGTGCATGGCCACCTTCAGGAAGTGATCGTCCAGAACTTTTGTCCCAAGCCGGGCACGAAAATGGCCGCCGCACCCGAATCGTCGGAAGCGGATTTCCTGCGCGCGGTTGCCGCCGCGCGGATCATCCTGCCTGACGAAGTGTCGGTGCAGGCGCCGCCCAATCTCAACGATGAGCGGCTCGCCGAGCTGATCGATGCCGGGATCGACGATTGGGGCGGCATTTCCCCGGTCACCATGGATCATGTCAATCCCGAGGCGCCCTGGCCTGAAGTCGCCCGGCTGGAGGCGATCTGCGCCGCGCGTGGACGCCCGCTGGTCGAACGGCTGACGGCTTACCCGCGTTTCGTGAAGCGCGAAGCGGATGGCTGGCTGCATCCCAAATTGCGTCCGGCGGTGTTGAAGCTTGCCGATAGCGAAGGGCTGGCGCGCGATTGTGCGTGGAGCCCCGGTGTCGCCGAGCCCGCGCCGGGCAGCCCGCTCGCAGTGCTGGGGCCTATCCACGATGGCCCGACCGCACCCGAACTCCACCGCATTATCGACCGCGCGGCCGGTGGGAATGAATTGACCGAAGCCGAAATCGTCGCACTGTTCGCCACGCGCGGCGCGGCGGCGCGGGCGGTGGTCGAGGCGGCGGACGGCCTTCGCCGCGAAGCGATGGGCGAGCCGGTCACTTTCGTGATCAATCGCAATATCAATTACACCAATATCTGCACGCACACCTGCTCGTTCTGCGCCTTTTCCAAAAGCTCCACCAAGAACGGCTTTCGCGACAAGCCCTATAATCTCGACATGGTCGAGATCACCGCGCGCGCGCGCGAAGCGGTGGGCAAGGGCGCGACCGAGGTCTGCCTGCAAGGCGGCATTCACCCCACTTATACCGGTGATCACTACGCCGAAATCCTCAGCAGCGTGAAAGCGGCTTGCCCCGATCTCCATGTCCACGCCTTCTCGCCGCTCGAAGTGTCGCAAGGCGCGCGGACTCTGGGGCTGTCGCTGGAAAGCTATCTGCGGCGCTTGAAAGACCTTGGGCTAGGTTCGCTGCCCGGCACCGCGGCGGAAATCCTCGACGATGAAATTCGCGCGCAGATCTGCCCGGATAAAGTCAACACCGCGGAATGGCTCGAAGTGGTCGGCACCGCGCATCGCGTCGGCATTCCCACCACCGCGACGATCATGTTCGGTCACCTCGAAGCGACGGAGCATTGGGCGCGGCATCTGTTGGCGATCCGCCGCCTGCAGAGCGAAACCGGCGGCTTTACCGAATTCGTGCCGCTGCCGCTCGTGCATATGGAAGCGCCGATGTACCGGCGCGGCCAGTCGCGCAAGGGGCCGACGTGGCGCGAAGCAGTGCTGATGCATGCAGTGTCGCGTATCGTCCTGTTCGGCCAGATTCGTTCGATCCAGGCAAGCTGGGTCAAGCTGGGCGTGGGCGGCGCGGCAGCGATGCTCAATGCCGGGGTCAACGATCTCGGCGGGGTGCTGATGAACGAAAGCATCAGTCGCGCCGCCGGCGCCGCGCATGGCCAGGATATCACTCTGGACGATCTGGCGCGCGCCGCGGCGCTGGCCGGGCGGCCGCTGCGGCAACGCACAACGCTGTATCGCGATCTCGGCCCCGTCGCGGAAATGGTCGAGCGCGAGACGGATTTCGCGCTGCTGGTTTGAGCAGGGTACTGCTTAAACCGGTCGACGTGATCCCGATTCATTCGCCCTCGCCGTCCGTGCTGAGCTTGTCGAAGCACTGCCTTGTTCTTCTGGTAAGTCATAGAAAAGAAGGACAGTGCTTCGACAAGCTCAGCACGGACGGGGGCGGGGCGGTCATTGCTCCTTGATATAAGCCCCCAATCCGAGTGATCGACAAACCCCGAGCCCCCGCCTAAGCTAGCCCCTGGGCGCATCGCAGATTTGGCCGCGAAACCCGCAGCAAGGCGGAGTCGCAGGGGGAGAGTTTCGATGACCTATTGCCTGGGTATCCGCACCAAAGCCGGAGTCGTGCTGATCGCCGACACGCGCACTAACGCCGGCATCGATAATATCTCCAACTTCCGCAAGCTGCACACGCTGGCCGAGTCGCCCGACCGGCTGATCGTCTGCGCCAGCGCCGGCAGTCTCTCGACCACGCAGAACATGCTGGCGCTGCTCGAAGAAGGGCTCGATGCGCACGATGTCGAGGAGGAGCGGCGCACGGTGGCGCGGATGCCGTCGATGTTCCGCGTCGTCTCGCTGATCGGCGAGGCGCTGATGATCGCCCGGCGCAATGTCGCGCGGGCGCTGGTCGGCAGCTCGATCAATGTCGACGTTTCGCTGCTCGTCGGCGGACGGGTCGGTAATGGGCCGCTGATGCTGTTCCTGGTCTATAGCGAGGGCAATTTCATCGAATGCCTCCCTGACTGCCCCTTCGCGCAGATCGGCGAGCTCAAATACGGCAAGCCGATCCTCGACCGCACGCTCAATTGGGAGACGTCGCTGGAGGAGGCGGTGAAGGTCGGGCTGCTCTCCTTCGATGCGACGATGCGTTCGAACCTCTCGGTCGGCCTGCCGCTCGATCTGATCGTCATCCCCGAGGATCGGGCCTGGCCGGCGGTGCAGCGCCGGCTCGATGAGAACGATCAATATCTGCGCAAGCTGTCGTCGGACTGGGGCAGGCTGATGAACGATGCCCGGCAGCAGATCGATGCGCCCGATTTTATGGATGCGGGGCGGGGTTAGTCCGCCTTAGCAATCCGGGGCGGCGGGCTCGACGGAGACTTCGAGGCCCGAATACAGCACCATACCGGTTATCGGATCGACTTCGCTGGTACCAGTGAGCCGATTGACGTTGAGTTCGTCCGACCAGCCGTGCGGAACATTGATACATCCTGCGCGAAGCGTGTCGTCGATCTTCAAACAGCGCTGCACCTCGCCATTCACACTTCGCACGCGGACGAGTTCGCCCTCCTTGAGCCCGGCGATGCGCACATCGCGTGAATGCATGAAAACCTGCGGTGGATCGCGAAGATCGAGCAGCTTGGAATTCTCATGAAATTTCTGGCGACGCGGGATCAGGATAAGCGAATCCGAATCCTCCACGCTTTCGCGCGCTTCGAGCTGCTGCAACTGCTCGGCCAGCGGGCCCGGAGCGAGACGCCAACCGCCGACCTTCTGATCGACGAAACGCTGCACCCAGCCGATGATCGGCGGCTCGACGATCAGACGCTTTTCTTTCAGCTCCTCGAAGTCGTGGCCGAAGATGGCCAGGATATAAGCCAGGAAGCGGTCGTCCGTCCCGGTATCGATATCGAAGCCCGGAAAGAAATCGATGCCCATGCGCTGGCCCAATTGCCCCAGAATCCACCAGAAGGCCTTGCGCTGGCCGACTGGTTCGATCAGCGCGGGCGTGTATTGCGTGACCATCAGCGGAAACGAGCTGTCGGTGACGAAGGTCATGTCCGCGCGTTCGAGCTGACTTTTGGTCGGCAACACATGCGTGGCGATGTCGACCGTCCGGTTCTGATTGACGTCGAAAACCGCCATGACTTCCAACTGCTTGAGCGCTTCGTAGCTGCGTCCGGTTTCGGGAAGGCATACCTCCAGATTTCCGCCGAACACGACCATGGCGCGCAAATGCCCCGCCGCGATTTCGTCAGGAATGGCAGCGCAAGGGTAATCGCCATGTGTCCCGCGCAATTCCGGGCGGCTTTCGGGTCCGGGCCGGTTCCAGCCTTCCTCGGGTGCCGCCGGAAAATCCATCTTGTCCTTGCGCATGATGCGCCCGGGATTGACCCAGGCACCGCCTTCGCGGTCCAGCGAACCCGTCACTGCCATCAAGGCGAGGCTTAGCCATTGCGTGACGTTTCCGGCCCGCTGCATGGTGACACCGGTGCCCGTCTCGACCGACAAACGGCCGGCCTTGCGAACCGCCGCGAGGAAATCGAGCAATTGCTGCGGATCAAGGCCGCATATCGCGCTGGCACGCGCCAATGTGAAGCGATCGACGGCCACCCTTAGCTGATCCACGCCCTGTGCGTGGCGCGCGAGGTATTCGAAGTCGGCGCCTTCGATGAGCAGTTCGCGAATGAGAAAGCCCAGGACCGCGTAATCCAGACCGGGCCGGGGCGCGATATGGCCGTCGGCCCGCTGCGCGGTTTCGGTCCTTCTCGGATCGATAACCCATAGCGCCGAACCCTGGGCGCGCATGTCGCGCATCGCCGCCGTGGGGGCATGCATCTGAATTGTCCGCGTATGCGAAATCACTGGATTGGTGCCAACGAAGATGACCATCCGGGTGCTCTGAAGGTCGGCACGAGGTTCCAGGCCGGAAATACCGGTCACCATCTCGGCCGCTACCACTTTGGCAACGCTGTCGATGGTCATGTCGCTGTAGGCAGAGGGTGTGCCGATGGTCTTTAGAAACGAAAGCAGGCTGTAGAAGCCGCTGGCGTCAAGAAATCCGCCGCCGCCGATGAAGGTGCCCACGCCGCGCGCGCCCGATTTATCGATGATGCCGGATAATTTGGCGGCGAGATCGTCGAGAACGTGTTCCCAGCTGGTCGGACGCAGTTCGCCGTTTTCGCGAATCATCGGCACTTCGAGGCGTTCGAGGCGATGCTGATCCATTCCGATCGCGCGGCCCTTGGGGCAGGTGTAGCCGCGGGATACCGGATGATCCTCGTCGGCCCGGACTTTGACGATCTGCTCGCCGTCCAGTTCCACGACTATCCCGCAACCTGATCCGCAGATTCGGCAGTAAGACTTCTTTTCGATAGACGTCATGGCCAGCGTCTCTCTCATCCCATCGTGCAGGCTGCCGCTGTTCCGGGGGCATGCAGGGTTTTGATCTCAGTCCTGTATAGGTTCGGCGCGATGGGTAGGTGCAATGAATTTTCGATCGTGTTCAGCGGGCGTCAAATGTCATTGTAGATCTGGACGGTATTGGCGATTGGGCGGCTGGAATATGGCTACCCGGCAAGCGGTCGGCTTCATAATCCAATTAGGATTTACAATCGCGGCTTTGGGCGGTCATAGTTGAGAGCAAGCATAAAACGGCACAAGCCGGTGCGTTAAATTCTGGGCTGAGAGGATGCGGATGACCGGGCGTCTTAATGGGAAAGTCGCGCTGATTACGGGAACGGGCGGCGGACAGGGTCGCGCAGCGGCTCAAATCTTTGCGCGTGAGGGTGCGAAGATCGTCGGTTGCGATCTCAAGGTCGCAGGTAATCGCGAGACGCAGCGGCTCGTCGAAGCGGCGGGCGGCACCATGATCGGTGTCGAGCCGCTCGATTTGACCGCGCCGGCAGAGGCGCGCCGGTTCGTCGATACCGCGATCGATGCCTTCGGTGGCTTCGATATTCTTTACAATAACGCTTCCGCACAGCGCTTCGCACCGTTTGCCGAGATCACCGCCGAGGATTGGCGCTTCACGATGAACAACGATCTCGAAATCGTCATGCCCGTCACGCAATATGCCTGGCAGTTCCTGATCGCACGCGGCGGCGGCTCGATCATCAACACCGCCTCGGCCGCCGCTACCCACGCCAAGAGGGGCAATCCGGGGGTTGCGCATGCCACCGCGAAAGGGGGCGTGGTCGCGTTCAGTCGCGCGCTGGCGGCGGAGGGACTCGAACATAATATCCGCGTCAACAGCATCTTGCCGGGCATGATCGAAACACCAGTGCTGACCGAACATCTCGACGCGGCCAAGATCGCGGCCTTGGCGCTGGCCGTGCCGATCGGCCGCATCGGCAAGGGTGAGGATGTGGCGAATTATGCGCTGTTCCTGGCTTCGGATGAAGCCAGTTTCGTCACCGGAACGATGCTGCCGATCGATGGCGGTGCATCGAATATCCTCATGTGATGTCGGCTCGGGCGAGGCTTCAGGCCGGTTTCTCCGAGCCGTTACCGGCCTGAACCAAAGCTCGCTTAGAGCTACGATCGTGGGCTGATGCCCCAACGGTCCGCCGCATGATCCGCACGGATTACCCGCAGAACGAGCGCTGTTGGCGGGGCTGTTCATCCACCAGAAAGGATTGCGGACCACTTAGGAACTTCACATTGTTCATGTTCGACAGGCAGACCACCCGGTGTGCAGCGACATTGAACGGGACGCTTTAGGGCCGGGCAGGCCATCACGGGTCTGGTTGAAAGATAGAGCCACCGACCCGCGGGATCTGCCGCTGTTTGAAGGAGTAGCGTAATGAGCGCCTTGACCAAAAATCCGAAAATCCTCTTGCTGCTTGGCGTGTTGGCCGTGTCAGTGCCGGGCAGCGTGTTTGCACAGCAGGAAACCACCGGGGCCGATCTCAATGTGTCGATGCCCGCCTCGCCTCCGCACCGGGGGCCCGATATCCGGGGCTTCATTTCCGCGCGCCACGACGACCGGATGCAAGTCACGAGCGGCGACGGTAACAAGACAATTATCGGTATTAGCGATTCCACCCGGATCACGGATAGCAGGGGCTTTCTCGGCCTCAGCCACAGCAAGCTTCCCGCCAACGCGCTGCTGAACGGCCTGCCCGTCATCGTCAAGACGATGCAATCGGGCGATGCTCTGGTCGCGACTGAGATCACTTTTAGGAACGGTGACTTCAGGACCGCAACCATGATTCGCAGCGGCACCGCCCAGGGCTTCGACGAACAAACGGCGGCGACCGAGGCCTTGCGCGGCCGCGTGGGCGATATCGACCAGTATAATATCAAAGGCACGACCAATGTGAATTTCGATACGGGCAAGGCAGCCTTGTCGGAGCAGGCCAAAGCCGATCTCTGCGCTGCGGCAACTCAGGCTGAGGGGATGAAGAACGCCCTGTTGCTGGTGGTCGGTTACACCGACTCGGTCGGCAGCGACGATTATAATCAAACGCTGAGCGAGAAGCGGGCGAGTAAAGTCGTCAATTATATGCAACAGGCTTGCGGCTGGAAACCCTATCGCATGTTGACCCCGACCGGCATGGCCAAAGCCGACCCGGTGGCGAGCAATGACAGCCCCGATGGCAAGGCCCAGAACCGCCGCGTTTCGGTGAATATCATGGTCAGCAAGGCCGTTGATGGTTTGTGACGCTTGCGGGGTGGTTTTCGCCACCCCGCTATTCCATATGCGATTGCCCTGCCTCACAGCCAGGGCAATCGCATATGGAATCGTGCCCGATTGGTCATCCTGACGAAAGTCAGGATGTGGATTCACATTCGAAGTGCAACAGGTTGAAGATTTCGGCGGGAGTTTGGAAGCCGAGGCATTTTC
>JAMFSI010000044.1 GCA_026225215.1 Sphingomonas palustris
GCTCAGCAGCCCAAAACCCGAAAGGAGAAAACACCATCTTGACCCACCAGTGACATCCGAAACATAATCGTAAGGTGGGTCACTTCTCAACGAAAACCCCGGGTCACTTCTCAGCAGCAATCAACAGCACAAGCGGATTGTTGAACTTTTACTCGCTCCCTTCGCATTCGCGCATGACGAACGAGTGTTGGATCTAGCGACTGGCACCGGCCTGGTCGCGTTGCAGGTAGCCAAGATCCTAGGATCGTCGGGGCGGGTCATCGGCTTGGACAATTCTGCAGGTATGCTCGCAGCAGCGCGTCGCAATGCAGAAGCCGCAGAGCTAAGCAATGTTCAGTTCGAGTTGGGTGATGCCGAAAAGCCGAGCTTCGATGCGATCAGCTTCGATCGCCTGTTCTGCGCGTCTGCCCTGGTGCTGATGTCAAATATCCCTAGTGCGTTGCGCTGCTGGCGTGATTTGCTCAAGCCCGGAGGGACAATCGCCTTTGATACGCCAAGCAAACCGTTCGGCTTCTCGCAACGTGCATCCGACGCAGCGCTCCGACATGGCGTGGACCTACGTTACGGCGAGGTGGCAGACACGCCCGGTAAATGCCGCGCTCTCGTCGAGCAAGCTGGCCTCGAGGTTGTAAACATTCGCAGGGAGGTCGCCAGCGTCGCTCCGATTGCACTCGATCAGATGATCGAGATGTATGACGAGCGCCTAGATCATCCAGCATGGCGCGGTATCAAGGAATCCGGGGCGGGTATTCGTGCGGCGATTAGAGCCGACTACATCCGCAGCGCGAGCGGGGACGCGATAGACGGTGCTGTTCCGAACGAGATCGCCTTATGTCTCACTATCGCCCAGAAAAGGTAATCCGATCGCGCGGCAGAGCCCGCTCGTAGCCGCTTGTGCCTGAAAGCCGCCCGACCGCTCACCACCATTAGCAGCCTTAGGGCTGGATCGAACGACCGCCATATGATCCCAGGTGGGATTTGAGCCTTTGCCAGAACCCGGAGACGGTGGGAATCGGAAGCGGTCCCGAAAAGTGGACCAACTCTAGCGAAACCCCGCCCACAAATGGCCTGAACTCCCCATCCTCCGACAATTCGCCCGGTTGACTGTTTATGATAGTGTATACGATGCGCTGCCCACCTGCATCGACGTGAATATCACCGCCCGTAAATTCAATTCGATCGATTGGGGCGCGAAATAGATTTTTCGACTTGTCTATCGCATCATACAAAGCTCCCGATCTCAAATCTATCGGACTTTTCGCCATTCTAGCCTCGCTCTGTGATTCTCGGCATTTGATAGACGAAACCCAGCCAGATATGTTGCTGCTTTTCTACGGTGTTCGCCCTTTGCGACGTACAATTTCGCGCGGCAAAGGCCAGCACCTGTCTTTCGCCTTTCCACCATTTGTTGCCGTCGCACATCGACGGCCATGGCAGGACACGCCCATATTGAGAAATTAGCTGCCTGACTGCTCTCCACCTAATTTGAGCCGCAACGGCGCACGCCTCCGGACCATCACGCAACGCAAAAACAAACGGGGTCTGGGGCCGCTGGCCTCAGAATCTACTTCTTACCTTTTCTGCCCTACCTCACCGCGGCAGCTGGCTAACCCCCATCAGCGCCGCATCCACCGCCCGCGCCGCTTGGCGACCTTCGCGGATCGCCCAGACCACCAGCGACTGGCCCCGGCGCATATCGCCGCAAGCGAAGATCTGCGGATCGCTGGTGGCGTAGTCTTCCGTGTTAGCAGCGACATTGCCGCGCGCGTCGAGCTTGACGTCGGCCTGGTCGAGCAGGCCCTGCTTGTTCGGGCCGACGAAGCCCATCGCCAGCAGGATCAAATCGGCCTGCAGGATAAATTCGCTGCCCGCCACTTCTTCCATCTTGCCGCCGACCCATTCGACGCGGACGCATTCGAGCCCGGTCACGTCATTATCGCCGACGACGCGCTTGGTCAGCACTGCCCAATCGCGCGCGGCGCCTTCTTCGTGGCTCGATGAGGTGCGCAGCTTCAGCGGCCAGTTTGGCCAGCTGAGTGCCTTGTCTTCCTTTTCGGGCGGCTTGGGCATGATTTCGAGCTGAGTCACCGAGGCGGCGCCCTGGCGGTTCGAGGTGCCGACGCAATCCGACCCGGTATCGCCACCGCCGATGACGATGACATGCTTGCCGGTCGCGGTCAGCGAGCCGCGCGGGGCGGCGCGGAGTTCGTCATCGCCGGCATTGCGCTTATTTTGCTGAGTGAGGAATTCCATCGCCAGCCGCACGCCGGGCAATTCGGCGCCGGGGATGTCGAGCTTGCGCGGATCTTCCGCGCCGCCCGACAGCACGATCATGTCGAAATTCTCGCGCAGGCTGGCCAGTGAGATCGTCACCCCGACTTCGGTCGAGGTGCGGAACTGGACGCCTTCGGCTTCCATCTGCACCATCCGGCGGTTGATCAGATGCTTTTCCATTTTGAAGTCGGGAATACCGTAGCGCATCAGCCCGCCGACACGGTCGTTCTTTTCGAATAGCGTCACCGAATGGCCGGCGCGTGCCAATTGCTGGGCACAGGCGAGACCGGCGGGCCCCGATCCCACTACCGCCACGGTCTTGCCGCTACGCTTTTCGGCCGGTTGCGGCGCGATCCAGCCTTCCTGCCAGCCGCGATCGACGATCGCGCATTCGATCGATTTGATCGTGACCGGCTGATCCTGGATATTCAGCGTGCACGACGCCTCGCAAGGAGCCGGGCAGATGCGGCCGGTGAATTCCGGGAAATTATTGGTCGAATGCAGCACTTCGAGCGCATTGCGCCAGTCGGCCTCATACACGAGGTGATTCCAGTCCGGGATCAGATTGTTCACCGGGCAGCCGTTGTGACAATAGGGAATGCCGCAATTCATGCAGCGCGAGGCCTGCGCTTGCAGCGCGCCCTCGCCATGCGGGACGACAAACTCCTTGTAATGCTGCAGCCGCTCCTTGGGGTCCGCATAACCGCGGTCCTGGCGGTCAAGCTCGAGAAAGCCGGTTTCTTTGCCCATCTGGAAGTCCCTGAACTATGCCATCAAACGGTCGTCTAAAGCCCTCTCCCCTTCAGGGGAGAGGGTTGGGAGAGGGGATGCGGAGCAAACGCCCGCGCCCCTCTCAACTTCGGCTAGGCAGCAAGCTGCCAAGCCTTCGTATCTCTCCCCTCAAGGGGAGAGAGCAGATACGGCACCGCCGGTATCATTCTGCGGCCACCGAGGCGGCTTCGATCCGCTCCGCCTCGAGTTGCTGGAGCGCGCGGGCGTAATCGCGCGGCATCACCTTGACGAATTTATTCAAGCTGCCCGTCCAGTCGTCGAGCAAGGCGCGGGCGCGCTTGCTGCCGGTGTGGAGATGATGCCGTTCGAGCAGAATGCGTAGCCGCTCGGCGTCATGGCGCAGCATGTCGCCCATGCCGGCGTCATGCACGCCATGGGTACGCTGCTGCGGGCGACCCGCGCCCTCATCCTCGTCACGCTCGGCTGCTACGGGCAGCAGATCGACCATCGCCGGGTTGCAGAGCTGGCCGAAATTGCCGGCCTCGTCATAGACATAAGCAATCCCGCCCGACATGCCCGCGGCGAAATTGCGCCCGGTCTTGCCGAGCACCGCGACCACGCCGCCGGTCATATATTCGCAGCCATGATCGCCGGTGCCTTCCACGACCGCTACCGCGCCCGAATTGCGCACGGCAAAACGCTCCCCGGCGACGCCGTTGAAATAGGCTTCACCGGCGATGGCGCCGTACAGCACGGTATTGCCGACGATGATGTTCTCGGTCGGCTCGCGCTCGACATGGTCGGGCTGGCGCACGATCACTCGTCCGCCCGAGAGACCCTTGCCGACATAGTCGTTGGCATCGCCGGTGAGATCGAGCGTTACGCCATGAGCAAGAAATGCGCCGAAACTCTGCCCGGCCACACCCTGGAGGCGGATGCTGATGGTGTTATCGGGCAGACCGACATGGCCATAACGCCGGGCGACTTGCCCCGACAGCATAGCACCGACAGTGCGATTGACGTTTTTCACCTTCCGCTCGATCACCACCGGCTGGCGGTTTTCGAGCGCTGCTGCGGCGGCGGCAATCAAGTCATTGTCGAGCGCTCCGCCCAGACCATGGTCCTGCGTGCCGCTCCAGCCGAGCGACGGGCCATCGCCCAGCGGCACCTGGTGCAGGAGCCGCGACAGATCGATACCCTCGGTCTTCCAGTGATGCACCGCATGGCTGGCATCGAGCAGATCGACGCGACCAGTCATCTCGGCAAGCGTGCGGAAGCCCATCTCGGCCATGATCGCGCGCAGTTCTTCGGCAACGAAAAAGAAGTAATTGATGACATGCTCGGGCTGGCCGGTGAAGCGCGCCCGCAGCACCGGATTCTGCGTCGCCACGCCCACCGGGCAAGTGTTGAGATGGCATTTGCGCATCATGATGCAGCCCGCCGCGATCAGGGGCGCGGTGGCAAAGCCGAACTCGTCGGCGCCGAGCAGCGCCGCCACCGCGACATCGCGACCGGTGCGGATGCCGCCATCGGCCTGAACCGCGACCCGGCTGCGCAGATTGTTGAGCAGCAGCGTCTGCTGGGTTTCGGCGAGGCCGATTTCCCAGGGCGAACCCGCATGCGTCAGCGAGGTCAGCGGCGAAGCGCCGGTGCCGCCTTCATAGCCGGCGATGGTGATATGGTCGGCACGCGCCTTCGACACGCCCGCCGCCACGGTGCCCACGCCCACTTCGGATACCAGCTTCACCGAGATTCGCGCCGCGGGATTGACGTTCTTGAGATCGTGAATCAGCTGGGCGATGTCTTCGATCGAATAGATGTCGTGATGCGGCGGCGGCGAGATCAGCCCGACGCCGGGGGTGGAATGGCGCACCTTGGCGATGTTCTTGTCGACCTTGTCGCCGGGTAGCTGGCCACCCTCGCCGGGCTTCGCACCTTGCGCCATCTTGATCTGGATATCATCGGCGTTGACCAGATATTCGGCGGTGACACCGAACCGCCCGCTGGCCACCTGCTTGATCGCCGAACGCATCGAATCGCCATTGGCCAGCGCGACGAAGCGATCCGGCTCTTCGCCGCCCTCGCCGGTGTTCGACTTGCCGCCGATGCGGTTCATCGCCACCGCCAGCGTGGTATGCGCCTCGCGGCTGATCGAGCCGAAGCTCATCGCCCCGGTGGCGAAGCGCTTGACGATCTCACTGGCCGGCTCGACTTCGGAAATGTCGAGCGGCTTTTCAGCCTTCTTCAACGCCATCAGCCCCCGGATGGTCAGCGTCCGCTGCGATTGATCGTTGATCGATTGCGCGAATTCGCGATATTTCTCGGGCAGATTGCCGCGCACGGCGTGCTGGAGGCTGGCGATATTGGTCGCCGTCCAGGCATGTTCCTCGCCGCGCAGCCGCAACCCGTACATCCCGCCAACGTCGAGCATGTGTTTGTAGATCGGATTGTTGCCATAAGCGTCGGCGTGGCGGCGCACGGTCTCCTGCGCCACTTCGGCGATGCCGACGCCCTCGATGGTGGTGGCGGTGCCGGTGAAATAGGCCTCGATAAACTTGCTCGACAAGCCCACGGCGTCGAAGATCTGGGCGCCACAGTAGGACTGATACGTGGAGATGCCCATCTTGGACATCACCTTCAAAATGCCCTTGCCGATCGCCTTGATGTAGTTCTTCTCGACATCATAGGTCGACAATTCGGGGTATTTGGCGGCCCGGATCGTCTCCAGCGTTTCCAATGCGACATAAGGATTGATCGCCTCGGCGCCATAGCCCGCAAGCGCGCAGAAATGATGCACCTCGCGCGCTTCGCCGGTTTCGACCACCAGCCCCAATTGCATGCGCAGCCCCTGGCGCACGAGGTGGTGATGCACCGCCGCCGTGGCCAGCAGCGCCGGCATCGGGATGCGATGGGCCGATTGCGCGCGGTCCGACAGGATCAGGATGTTCTTGTCGGCCAGCACCGCTTCGGTCGCGGCCCAGCACATTTCCTTGATCGCCTGCGCCAACCCCTCGGCGCCCTCGGCAGCGTCCCAGGTGACATCGATCGTCTGCGTGCGAAACGCGCCGTCGAGCGCGGTTTCGACCGAGCGAATCTTGGCGATATCGGCATTGGTGAGGATCGGCTGATCGACTTCCAGCCGCTTATGGCTCCCGGCATCATGGCCGAGCAGGTTCGGGCGCGGGCCGATCATCGACACCAGGCTCATCACCAGTTCCTCGCGGATCGGATCGATCGGCGGGTTGGTCACCTGGGCGAAGTTCTGCTTGAAATAATCGTACAGCAGCCGCGGGCGGCTCGACAGCACCGCGATCGGGGTGTCGGTGCCCATCGATCCGATCGGGTCTTCGCCCCTGACCCCCATCGGCTCCAGAAAGCGCGAAATGTCTTCCTGAGTGTAACCGAAAGCCTGCTGACGAGCCAGGACGGCGGATTTGGCCGCCAGCCCCGATTGGGTCGGCGACTCGACCGGCTCCACCGGCAGCTGCTCGGGCTCGACGACTTCCAGGTCCTTCAGATTATACTGCGCTTCCTTCAGCCATTTGGCATAGGGCCGCTCACCGGCAAGCTGCGCCTTGATTTCTTCATCCTCGATGATGCGGCCTTCCTCAAGGTCGATCAGCAGCATGCGGCCCGGCTGCAACCGCCACTTGCGGACGATATTGTCTTCCTTGAACGGCAACACGCCGCTCTCCGACGCCATCACCACCAGATCGCTGTCGGTGACCAGGAAGCGCGCGGGTCGCAGCCCATTGCGGTCGAGCGTGGCGCCGATCTGGCGACCATCGGTGAAGGCCACCGCCGCCGGACCGTCCCATGGCTCCATCAGCGCGGCATGGTATTCGTAAAAGGCGCGGCGCCCGGCATCCATCATCGGATTGCCCGCCCAGGCCTCGGGGATCAGCATCATCACCGCATGGGCGAGGCTGTAGCCGCCGGCCAGCAACAGTTCGAGCGCATTGTCGAGGCTGGCGGTATCCGACTGGCCATGCGGGATCAGCGGCCACATCTTGTCGAGATCGGGGCCCAGCAATTCGGACTGCATCGTCCGGCGGCGCGCGTTCATCCAGTTGACGTTGCCGCGCACGGTGTTGATCTCGCCATTATGGGCGATGAACCGGAACGGATGCGCCAGCTTCCAGCTCGGGAAAGTATTGGTCGAAAAGCGCTGGTGGACGAGGCCCAGCGCCGAGACGCAGCGTGGATCGCGCAGATCGTCGTAAAAACCGCCGACCTGCGTCGCCAGCAGCAGCCCCTTGTAGACCACGGTGCGGCTGGAAAAGCTGGGGATGTACAACTCGGTCAGGCCGGGCATGGCATGCTTTTCGGCGAGATCCTCGAGCGGGTTCTGCGTCTGCTTGCGAATCGCCAGGATCTTGCGCTCGAAAGCGTCCTGATCGGGGCAATTCGCGCCGCGCGCGACGAAACACTGGCGGATCACCGGCATCGTCTCGAACACGGTCTTGCCCAGCCCCTGCGTCGTCACCGGCACATCGCGCCAGCCGATCAGGCTCTGCCCTTCCTTGGCGATGAACTTCTCGAAGGCGTTGACGATGAAATTGCGGCTGGCCTCGTCTTGCGGCAGGAAACACATCGCCACGGCATAATCGCCCGGCTGCGGCAGCGTCAGCCCGGCGCCATCCGCCCAATCGCGAAACAACGCATCGGGAAGCTGGATCAGGATGCCCGCACCGTCGCCCAGCAGGGGATCGGCCCCGACCGCGCCGCGATGATCGAGGTTATGGAGAATTTCCAGTGCCTGGGTGACGATGTCGTGACTTTTCTGCCCTTTGATATGGGCAACAAAGCCCACGCCGCAGGCATCATGTTCGTTACGACTGTCGTACAGCCCCTGAGGCTTCGGAAATCCCATCGATATATAGTCCCGCATCAAGTAAGGGCCGCATCACATGAGGCCCCGCATACCAAGAGAGCCGCATGCCGCGACGCCCCTGCCCAAACCCATTGTCTGAAACGCGAATCAAATGCTCCAGCCAGCATAGAACGCGCAATTTACTAGATGACGCCAAGAGGCGAATTTTGCAACTGCGAATGGCGCATGTCGGTTTGCGGTTTGGGAAAGTACCATGAAAAAGCGCGTTTTTTGAAGTTTGCAGAACTGGAATAGACCTGGGGCCACCGGCTCCAGACCCCATTCTTGTCGTTGTTGCGTGACTTCAAGGGGGTGGTGTAACCCGGCCCTGTCGCTGATTTATGGCCGCATCGCGAGCGGGGGTCGCCCCGTTCAGCCGGTTCCGCGCAGCGCAGCCAGAGTATCGCGCAGCGTTTCGATTGTGGCGATCCGCTCATCGGCAGACAGACCGGCAATACCGCGCACAGCGGGCCGAGCCACGCCCGAGGTCACCGGGCCTTCGGTAGCGGAAATCGGAGCGATATCCTGATCCAGGCGGGCCATTTGGCGCTGCATGGCGATCGCCAGCCGCTCCATCAGTTCGACCGGCGAGAGTTCCGAAGGATGCGCGCGGGCGATCCGATCCGCAGCGGTAATCGCGACAGGCGGCGGATCAGCGACATCGGGCTGGGGGACTGCGGTGGGTTCGGGAGCGGCTGTCGGCGCATCGGGCTCGCCGATGTTCACCTTCGCCTCCGGCTCACGCAAACTCGTCACAGGCGGGACCACGGTGGTCGGCAATTCGGATTCCGGTGAATTATCCGAGGCTTCGTGCCAGCCGCTATGCGTATCTGCCGCCGCGGCACCATCATGTTCTGCGATATCGTCAACGCCCGCCGTGCGGATATTGGGCAGCGGAATCGGCGCGACGCCGGTCAGCTCTTGCGCGGAAACCGGGCGGCGCGCGGGGGCATCGGGATGAGCATCGCGGGCACGCACCCGGAAAGTGTCATCGCCGGGGGGCACCTGCAGAGCCTCACCGAGCCGGACGACAATCCGCGCCACCGCCAGGCCGATACCAGCGCCAATCGCGGCAAAAACCAGCGCCAGCAGCAGTCGCGCCAGATGCCCCAGCGGCGGCGCGGCAAAGGGCAATATCGCAGCGAGATGGCTGGAGAGCACCCATTGCTCGAACAGCGCGGTCCTGATCGCCAGGCTCGACAAGCCGAACAGCGCGCCGAACCACAAGGCGAGTGCCGCCGGAAACAAATGGTGGCCGGTGACCGGTAGCCGCGCTGGTCTTGTCTGGCGGAAGTTCCCTGGCAAGTCTCGGATCCTTAACGCATGAACCCAGGGCCCAAGGCATCGGCCAAGGCACTAGATTATCGGGCGATCGTCCCCTGCCCGGCCGCGCTCACGCGGCTGCGGACAATTTGGCGATCGATCCCTCGCCTAGCAAGTTTTGGTAAACGTCGCGATAACGCTGTCCGTTCTGCGCCCAATCGTGATGCGCTGCGACATGCGCGCGGGCGCGGGCGCGGCGCGCATCCCAGCCGGAGCGATCGTTCAGCAGCGCGCTGAGTGCATCGGCGCAGGCCTGGGGCGAATCGGGGGCGAACAGCGTGCCGGTCAGCCCGTCGCGGATCAACTCGCGGTGGCCGCCGACATCGGAAGCCGCCACCAGCTTGCCTTCGGCCATCGCTTCGAGCGGTTTCAGCGGGGTGACGAGATCGGTGAGCCGGCTGCGCTTGCGCGGATAGGCCATGATATCGGTGAGCGCATAATAGCGCTCGACCTCGTGATGCGGCACCCGGCCGACGAAGCGAATCGCCTCCTGCGCCGGTGATGCCGCCGCTTGCTCGCGCAAGGCTGATTCGCGCGGTCCGCCGCCGACAAGCAATAACCGCGCGTCCGGGTGCCGGGTGAGCAGCAGTGGCATCGCCGCGATCAGATCGTCGATGCCCTCGTAATCGTAAAAACTGCCGATGAAACCGATCACCGGGCCTTCGCCTAGCGCCAATTGCTGCGCCAGGGCGGCATCGCGCGGCGGCGGATTGCCGAACAGCGACAAATCGACGCCGTTCATCATCACCGAAATGCGCGCCGGATCGTTCCCGCGGGCGATCAGATCGCGGCGCAGCCCGTCGCAGATCGTCACCACCGCATCAGCGCCGCCGATCACATGGTTTTCCAGGCTGCGCGTCAGCTGGTATTTCACCGAGGCTGCGCGCCCGGTGCCGTTGCCCACCGCGGCATCTTCCCAGAAGGCGCGAATTTCATAGACCAGTGGAATGCCGCGTCGCCGGGCCACCCGCAGCGCCGCCATCCCGCACAGCGCCGGCGAATGGGCATGCAATATGTCGGGCCGCCAGTCCTCGCAAAGCGCATCGATCGCCTGGGCCAGCTGACCGATTTCGCGCCATTCGCGCCAACCGACAATCCCGGCTCCGAACCCACCGCCAGCTTCCGGCGTGCGGTGGAAGATCAGCCCATCGGCTTCCTCGGGACTGGGGCCGGACGCCAGATGACGCATCCCGGTGATACCGCGCACTTCCAGCCCCATCGCCTGCTGCGCCTTGAGGATGGCACGAGTGCGAAAGGTATAACCGCTGTGCAGCGGCAGCGAGTGATCGAGCACATGCAGAATGCGGGTCATGTCGCCGTCGTCTAGCGCGACAAGCTTAACGTGGCGTCAACTGCTGGCTGCTACGGACCATACCCAATGATCGACAATATCGCCATCGGCCTCACGCATCTGCTGTTGGCGATCGCGGCGTGGCGGCTGCTGCGCCGGGCCGATCTCGATCGCGATCCGCCCCCCGAGACACTCGCCGATGTAGCTTCCCCAGCACCTGCCCCTAAGCGGGGCGCGAGGCAGCGCGGTGTTTGATGTCGCCGTCACCGCCTTCGTGGCGGCAATTCTGCTGATGGGCGTGCGCCGCCCGTTCATCTGGGTATTGGCCTATCTCTACGTCGATATCTGCGCGCCGCAGAAATTCACCTATCATTTCCTCTCCGGCGCCCCGCTATCGCTGATCACCTTCTGCCTGGCGGTCCTGTCCTGGGCGCTGGTCGATCGCCAAAGCCGGGGTCGCTTCACCTTTCGGCAGATATTGATCCTGCTGCTGTTGATCTATTGCGCGATTTCCACGCACACCGCCCAATTCCCCGAAGCCGCCGCGGACAAATGGGCCTGGGTGTGGAAGGCGCTGGTCTTCGGCATGTTCCTGCCGCTGACCTTGCGCACCAGGCTGCGGGTCGAGGCGGCGGTGCTGTTCATGGTGCTCTCGGCCGCCGCGATCATCCTCTCGGGATCGCTCAAGACGCTGATGTCGGGCGGCGGCTATGGGATGCTGCATTTCTTCGTCAACGATAATACCGGGCTGTTCGAAGGCTCGACGCTGTCGATGGTGGCGGTGGCGATCATCCCGCTGATCCTCTGGCTGGCGAAATACGGCACGATCTTTCCGCCGACCAAGCTGCTGACACTGGCGTGCTTTGGCCTGGTCGGCTGCTGCCTGCTCATTCCGGTGGGCACCGAGGCGCGCACCGGCCTGATCTGCGCCGGGCTGCTGGCGGTGCTGATGCTGCGGGGCGCCAAGAACCGCGGGCGTTATCTGGCAGCAATGGCGGTGGCCGGGCTGATCGCGGTGCCGCTGCTGCCGGCCAGTTTCACCAATCGCATGAGCACCATCCAGAACCACGATTCGGATGAATCCGCCTCCACCCGCGTCGCGGTATGGAAATGGACGCTGGGCTATGCCGTCGATCATCCGCTCGGCGGCGGCTTCAATTCATACCTCGGCAATCACCTCCACATCGAGACTCACGCCCTCCAGGCGAGCGGTAACGGCAGCGTCCAGGCCGTCGCCGTATCCGACACCACCGACGCCGCCCGTGCCTTCCACTCGGCCTATTTCGAAATGCTCGGCGAACAGGGCTGGCCCGGATTGATGCTGTGGCTGCTGCTCCAGATCTCGGGACTGGTGCAGTTGGAGCTGATCCAGCGCCGCTTGCGCCGTATCTCCAGCCCGCTGAACCAGCGCGATGGCGCGCTGGCCTGCGCGCTGCAGCAAGGCCATATCGTCTATATGTTCGGCGCGCTGTTCGTCGGCATCGCCTATCAGCCGTTCATCTTCATGCTGATCGGCATCCAGATCGCGCTGGTCGAAAACGTCCGCACCCGGCTGCGCCCGCTGCCGCGCAGCCGGGCCCCAAGACAGATGATAGTGCCTGAAGGGCACGGCCAGATGGTGGTGCCCCAGGGCCCCGCGCCGCTGGGCCTTTCGTGACCGCGACGCCGACCGTCTACAACCCGGCCGAGCTTCGCCATCTTACCGGCCTGCGCGGGCTGGCGGCGTGGTTCGTGGTGCTGTTCCACATCCGTTGGCTGTTTTACCCGCTGTGGCCGAGCTGGCTCATCGCCACCGCCGACCACGGCTATCTCGCGGTCGACCTGTTCTTCATGCTGTCGGGCTTCGTGATGTGGCTCAATTATGCCCAGCGGCTGCGCAGTGGCGGCTGGGTCGAGACGCGCCGCTTCTGGTGGCGCCGCTTTGCCCGGATCTGGCCGCTTCACGGCTTCATGCTGCTGGGCTTTGTCGCCCTCGCTATCCTCGATTCGCTACGCGGGAGGCCGATGGCGCAGGCGCCGCTCGCCGAACTCCCGCTGAATTTCGCACTGATGCAGAACTGGGGGTTCACCAATGCGCTCGGTTGGAACATTCCGTCATGGTCGATCAGTACCGAGGCCGGGGCGTATCTGCTGTTCCCATTGCTGGTCGCGATGGGCGCTTGGCAGCGGGTGTCCCTGCCGGGTCTGGCCGCTATCACCGCGCTGCTGCTGATCATCCTCCATCTCCTCTACGCCGCCCATGGCGAGACTTATCTGGGCGCCGATATCGGTCGCTATGGCTTGCGCCGCTGCCTGATCGAGTTCGCGCTGGGCAATATCATAGCCATGCTGTGGATGCACGCTCGCCAACTGCCGGAAAAAACGCGCGACCTGGCATGCGGGCTGGCCACAGCCAGTTGCGCCGCCTGCCTGCTGGCGGGCGGATGGTTCAGCCTGCCCGATACCGCCTTCGTCCCGGCGGCGTTCTTCACCGGGCTGCTCGGCCTGACGCTATCGCGCGGGCTGATGGTCCGCTTGCTGGGCGCGAAGCTGCCGCACCACCTCGGCGAGATCAGCTATTCCACCTATATGGCGCATGCGCTGCTGTTCATCCTGTTCAAGGCAGCCTTTGTGCCTAAAACCGGACCGCAACCCGGATGGTTGGCCCTGTTCGGTTTTCTGGCGGTGGTGCTGGTGGTGTCGGAAGTGTTGCATAATGGCGTGGAAATGCCCGCGCAGCGCTGGCTCAACCGCCGTGCGCCGGATCGGGGGCAACGTAAAATGGCAGCCCTGTCTGCTCCCCTCCCGCTTGCGGGAGGGGAGTGTACCCGGATATAAACGCAAACCTACACCGCCGGCGCAACAACTGACCTGAACAGCCGAGACCAGGACCAGAAGGACGA
>JAMFSI010000045.1 GCA_026225215.1 Sphingomonas palustris
ACCCTTGGGGCGGTTGGGCCGGGGGAGCGGGACGGCACAGACTATCCGAAACAAAGTTTCGGATCAGATTCTAACACGCCTTTTTCGGCTTTCTGATGTTTCCCCCGACGCGAAAATGATTTAGGCGCAAAAGCCATGGGTATTCTCGGCAAGATTTTCACCTGGTGGGATGGGGCCACGATCGGCACCCTGTTGAATTCGGCGCGGACCGGCGAAAAGGTCGGCACCGATCATCATGGCAACAGCTATTATCGCGCGGCGAAACGGCAATCGGCCGATGGCCCGTTTCCCGGCCGTGAGCGCCGCTGGGTCATCTACAATGGCGCTAACGATGCCAGCCGGGTACCGCCCGAATGGCATGGCTGGCTGCATGGCAGCTTCGATGGCGTGCCCGAGAGCAATCTGCCGCCAGCCCGGATCTGGGAAGTGGAATACACCCCCAATGCCACCGGCACGGGCGGCGCTTATCGGCCGCAGGGGGCATTGGAACGCGGCGGTCATCGCGCCCCAGCGACGGGCGATTACGAAGCCTGGTCGCCGGACGCCTGAACATCATGCGTCGGGGGATAGCCCCAATTTTCACCGCGGGCCCAATTTTTACCGCTGGGTTGACGGCGCTTATGGTCGCCGCGCTGTCGGCGTGCCACAATCAGGGTGCGGAGGCGCCCGAAGCGCAGCAGACCGAAGTGCCGCGCGCGGTCGCGAACGGCGGGCACGCGTCGGCGCAGGTGGAAAGCCAGTACGGCACCCCGATCAAGGATCGCGTGGCGACGCTCGGCTTGCTCAACAAGCGCAATAACGAAACGCAGGATCTGGTCATGAAGACCGGCGAAATACGGCGCGTCGGCAACGTCGTCGTCAAGCTTTCGACCTGCGAGAAAACCCTGCCGTGGGAGCAACCGCCGGAAGTGGGGGCCTTCGTCCAGGTCTTCGTTCAGGAGCGCGACAAGATCAGCGATCCGCTGACCTGGCGCAAGGCGTTCTCGGGCTGGCTGTTCAAGAATTCGCCGTCGCTCAACGTGGTCGAGCACCCGGTCTATGACGTCTGGGTCAAGGACTGCGCGATGAAGTTCCCCGGCGAGGAAGAAACGCCGGAGGACTTTGCCAAGTCCAGCAAAGCCGCGAAAGCTTCGGGCAAGGCCAAGGGTTCGGCCGGCCCCGCTGCTGCGCCTGCCACGCCAACCGCCGCCCCGTCCGCGGTTGCCCCCACCGCCAATGAAGCTGACGCAGGAGAGGTCGGCGCGGGGCAGTAACCGCGAGCTGGGCTCCGCTGCGCCTTGCCGAGCAGTTGCAGATAGCGCTTCTGGCTGATCTCGATCGCGCCGAGCGAGGCGAGGTGATCGGTGATGAATTGGCAATCGAGCAATTCCGCTCCCGCTTGCCGTAGCGCCGCCACCAGCCAGGCGAGGGCCACTTTCGAAGCGTCGGCGACGCAGGAAAACATGCTTTCGCCGCAGAACACCCGATCGAAGCAGACCCCGTAAAGACCGCCGACCAATCGCGGCGCGCCATCCTCATTTGTGTGCCAGCATTCGATCGAATGGGCCTGGCCAATGGCGTGAAGCGCCTGGTAACTGGCGGCGATGCGTTCGCTGATCCAGGTTTCGCCGCCCGATTCGCCGACAATTTCGCGAGGCGCGGCGCAAGCTTCGATCACCGCCTCGAAAGCGGTATTGCAGGTGACGGTAAAACGCCCCCGCCGCAGCGTGCGGGCCAGCGAATGCGAGCAGCGAAAGCCATAGAGCGGCAGGATCGCCCGGCGCTTGGGTTCCACCCAATAGACCTCACGATCACGGCGCGCGTCGGCCATCGGAAAAATGCCGCTGCGATAAGCGAGCATCAATAGCTCGGGCTCGATGATCGGGGGCGGGGCGAGGGGCTTCACCGGAACGCTATATCATCGCTGGATACGCGGTGGAGCGCTTTTTTCCGTCCGGCCTTGCTATCCGTGATCCTAGTGATTAGAGGCAGCCGGCCCGCAGGAGTGTAGCTCAGTTGGTAGAGCATCGGTCTCCAAAACCGAGGGCCCACGGTTCGAGTCCGTGCACTCCTGCCAGGTCTTTTGTATCGATCGGCTACCATTCTCATTCGCGATAATGACAAAATTGGGCGGCCTTTTTTGTCACGCCAGGCGGATGCTGCGATGAACCGAGAAAACCCCATCACCGCTGCGCGCCATGCTCCGCCTGATCGGCAGGCATTCTGGCTGGGCATGGTCCTGGCCGTGGCGGCCTGCTTGCCGGTGCTGGTGGCGCGCTATCCGCAGATGAGCGATTATCCCGCGCATCTGGCGCGTTATTATGTGATGCTGGATGGCGGTCGCAGTCCCGGGCTCTCGCATTGGTATGTGTTCCAGTGGGAATGGACCGGAAATGTCGGCGTCGACATGCTGATCCGGCCATTCGCGGCGATCTTTGGCGTCGAGCAGGGTGCGCGGGTGATCGCCGGGTTGATCCCGGTGCTTACCGGCTTCGCGCTGCTGGCGGTGGAGAAGAGCCTGCGCGGGCGCGTGACTGCCTCCAGCTTCGTCGCCTTTGCCTTCATCTGGTCGCCGATGATGCTGATCGGCCTGCTCAATTTTACCCTGGGCTTGGCGCTGGCCTTGTTTGCCCTGGCGCTTTGGGTGCGGCTTGACGGGTGGCGTTGGCGAGCGTGGCTGTTCCTGCCGATCGGCCTGATCGTCTGGCTGTGCCACGTATCGGCCTGGGGCGTGCTCGGTGTGCTGCTGTTCGGCTATGAATGGCACCGGCAGGGCAATTGGCGCGACCTTTGGCGCGCTTGCTTTACCCCTTGGCCACTGTTGCTGCCGCTAGTGGTGATGCTGCTCGGACATGGCGGCAACGGCGGCTTCTCCTACGGCGACTTCATGTGGGAGTATAAGCGCGGCATCTGGGAACACGGCATGCGCGACAGCTCGGCGCTGCTCGACATGACCAGCGTCCGGGTGGTGGGGCTGCTGCTGGTGGTAGCAGTGATCGTCCGCAAATTCGATTGGCGGCTCGGTGCGGCTGCGGTGATCATGCTGGCGCTCTCGATCGCCATGCCGCGGCATATTTCGGGCGGGGACTACGCCGATTTCCGCATGATTTCGACCGGGCTCATGGTGGGCTGCCTGGCGATCGACTGGTCGTGGCCGCGCTGGGCGCTGTGGATCACGCCGCTGTTTTATCTCGGCCGGCTAGCGATCACCACGCTGAGCTGGCAGACCGATTCGGCCGAGACTGCGCAATTGCTGCAAGCGCTCGATCATGTGTCTTATGGCGCCAATGTCGCCAGCGTGGTGGTGGTGCCGGTCGAGGGGTGGCGGCTCGATCACTTCGAGCACATCGGCTGTTATGCGGTGCTGCGCCGCGACGCTATGGTCAACGCCAATTTCGCTCTGCCGCATGTCCATATGCTGCATTTACGGCACGGCGGCTTCACCGATCCCTCGCACCGCTTGCGCTTGCCGCTCAACACACCGGTAGATCTCAGCCATTTCGCGCCGGCGCAAGGGGTGGATTATCTGTGGTACGTCGGAGCGCAACCGCCAGTCAGCCTGCCACCCGGTGCGGTGGTGATTTGGCACACCCAGGCCGGCCCGGTAGGGGACGGTATGACGGGCGGCCAATACAGCCTGCTGGCACGGCTTGCAAAACCCGCGCGGCTTGACTAAACGCTTCGCAGCTTCCGACATCGGAGAACTTCAGCCCCTTCCTGCCTCGGCCGGGACGGCGAAGAACCCATGGCGGCGAGGGCGGCGAGATTTAGGGAATCAAGAGAATGGACGATCGTTCCGCCAAGCGCACTACGCCGGGTGAATTCATCAACCAGGTCAAGGCCGAAGCCAACAAGGTGGTGTGGCCAACCCGGCAGGAAACCGTGACCACGGCGATTTTCGTCGCGGCCCTGATGGTGATCCTGGCGGTGTTCTTCCTGGGCGTGGATTCGCTATTCGGTGCGCTGGTGAAATGGCTGCTGTCGCTCGCCTGATCCTGATTCAGCACGAACAAAGAAATAAGAGAGACGCATGGCCCGTTGGTACATCATCCACGCTTACTCCGGCTTTGAGAACAAGGTCCGCGAATCGATCCTGCATGAAGCGGAGCGCAAGGGCCTGTCCGCGCTGGTCGAGGCGGTGGAAGTGCCCGCCGAGCAGATCACCGAGGTCAAGCGCGGCAAGAAGGTCCAGGTCGAGCGCAAGACCATGCCCGGCTACGTCCTCGCCAAGCTGATCCTCAACGACGATGTCTACCACCTCGTCAAGAACACCGCCAAGGTCACCGGTTTCCTCGGCCCCAACGGCAAGCCGCAAGCGATCAGCGAAGCCGACGCCGCCCGCTACTTCGGCGCCCGCGAACAAGCCGCGACGCAGGTCAAGAAGCACGTCTCGGTCGATTACGAGATCGGCGATGCGGTCAAGGTGCTCGACGGGCCCTTCGCCAGCTTCAACGGCGTGGTCGAGGAACTCGATTTCGACAAGAGCCGGGTCAAGGTGTCGGTGTCGATCTTTGGCCGGGCAACGCCGGTCGAGCTGGACTTCGAGCATGTGGAACGCGCGAAGTAAGATTTTGAGCATAGGCGCGCGATGTCGCGCCTATGCCATTGTCGTCAAAGCGGGCCTTCGGCGACGTGAAGATCGACTTCCAGTGTGGCGCTGGAGATAGCCGATGACACCAGATTAGATTGCGTGCCTGCGGATTGCCGCGCGGGTCGAACATGCGAATTCGGCTCTTATGCCGGGTGGCAGTGACTTCGCTCAGCTTTTCCAAGCCGACTATTGCTTTAGAGCAGTTTGTGATCAAGCGGCACCATAGCCTGCATGTTTGAAGTAGTTTTGGCATTGATGGGGCGGGAAGTCGTCGAGGAGGGTACCGATGCGGGTCCAGAGGCCTTCTTTGGTTCGCTCGCCGGCTTTGCGTAAGAGATGCTTGAGCTTGGCGAACACCATTTCTATCGGGTTCAAATCTGGACTGTAGGGCGGCAGGAAGAGCAGTGTTGCACCGCATGCCTCGATCAGTTTGGCGGCCTCGACGCCTTTATGGCTGGAGAGGTTGTCGAGGATGACAACGTCGCCGGGCTGAAGTTCGGGGACAAGATATTGCCGGACATATTGCGTGAAGATTGCCCCGTTCATGGGCTCATCAATGACAAATGGGGCAACGATCCCGTCGCTGGCGAGCCCGGCGATGAAGGTCGTGATTTTCCAGTGACCGGCAGGGGCATAGCCGCGGACCCGCTTGCCGCGCGGGCCACGTCCGTAGCGCCGGGTCATATTGGTGGTGACCCCGGTTTCGTCGAAGAAGATCAGGCGCTTGGCGCTGAGGGCCGGCTGTATCGCCTGCCAGGCCTCGCGTCGTGCCACGACGTCAGGCCGGAGTTGTTCGGTGGCGTAAACGCTTTTTTTTAAAGCTGATACCGTTGCCGGTGAAGAACCGGCTCAGCATCCCTGCATCCGCCTTGACGCCGTGCTCGGCCAGCAGCCGTTCGGCAACGGCCAGCAGCGTCAGGTCCGGCTCCGTCGCGATCAGCGCTAAAATCCAGGTCCGGTGCGCCGTCAAGCGGGAACGTCGATCGCCGCCCTGGTCCAGTGGACCCCGCCGACCCTTGCGCCATGCCTGAAGCCAGCGCACCGCTGCTGCATCACTGATCCGATAACGCCGCGCCGCCGCCCGACGCGACAGTCCCTCATCCTCCACCGCTGAAATCACCCGGTCCCGCAAATCCTGCGAATACGCTCTTGTCATCCATGCCAACCTCCAACGGCAAGCACAGTGAATCAGAATTCAGCCCTCTTGGGAATCCCTTGATTCTGTCCGATCGCAAACCGCTCTAGGCGGCGAACCGCTCATTTTCCATAATAGCAAGTTGTCAGTTTCGATCACCCATGAGCGCCCTGCAGGGGCGGGGACGCTATCCTGCCCAACGCTGGGCAGTGTGACCGTTTGCGCCGTTTTCGCCTGCAGGTCACTCGTAGGTGTTTTCGATATCTTCGTTGGCTCGGCGCAGAATCGAGCGACCCCACAGGAACAAGGCGGCTCCGATTCCAAAGGGGATGCCCCCGACTATGGCGACCATCGCGAAAAGCATCGGCACAGTACGCAAATTTTCTGGTCTGGTGATTGCCGAAGCGATCGAAGAAAAAACAACTATAAACGAACAAAGCCCACTTGCACCGCCGATCAAAATGCCAACGGCTTGCAGAACTCCGCCCATAAGCTTGCTCAATCTACCTATCCTCATAGCACGGACCGGTGCCGGGCAAGAACTGCCGTTCCCTCCGCTCCGCTGCGATAGAAGGTGTTGTAGGTGTCGAAGGGGATGATCTGTCCGGCCTCGGTCACAAAATGCACGCAACTGCGCTTCACCGTGGCCAGGTCGAAGTTATAGCGGTCAAGGAACTGCAGGATCACCACCCGAAAGCTGTTGGCATAGGACAGCTCCTGCGGCACCAGGGCCTGCGGCAGGCAGCACAGCAGTTGCGCGAGTTTATCCTCGGTGTTGGCCTGCGTGGTCGCTAGCGATAGCAGCCCAAGGATGCCATCGCGCAGGCCGGGATACGCCTCATAGCTAATGGTGTTGGGGCCGTTTAGCAGCACCTCGCGCGGCAGCATGCCAGTGATGGGCGTGACCTTGCGTCCCTGCCTGAGGCCATAGCCGATGCAAATCTGATCCGGATTGCAGGGCAGCGGGATCATGTCATCCGTGCCGAACACGCCGGATTTGCCGACTTCGCGCCGGATCTGGGTGAGCAGGACGCGGTTGGCATCGGCGTTGAAGCCGTCGTTGCGCCCTGCATCCTGCACTGGTTGAAAGGTTACTCCACGCACACAGGACCATTCCAGGGCATGGCGTACAATCTCGGCCACCTCGTTATCGTTGACGCCGCGCTTGACCACGACGACCAGGGTTGTGGAGAGACCAACCCGCTCCAGCGCGGTCAATGCCTGATGGCGAATACGCGACAGGCGTGCTCCGCGCAGGTTCATCAGCGCGTCGTCATTCATGGAATCGAACTGCAAATAGACTTCAAGTCGCGGCGCATAGCTGGCGAGACGGTCGACGAACGCCGGATCCTGAGCGATGCGCAGGCCATTGGTGTTGATCATGACATGGCTGAT
>JAMFSI010000046.1 GCA_026225215.1 Sphingomonas palustris
CCCGGCGACCAAGGTATTTGCCCGCGCCAAAGCCGGTCTGGCGTGGAATGGTGACATCGGCGGCGACGATGCGCAACCGGTCGAGCCCGATCGCCCGGCGCAGCTTGTTGATCGGATCGAGGCCGCCGCCGCCGTGCAAGGCAGCCAGCGCCGTTCCCAGCTCCAGCGCCTCGGGTGCGGAAATCGTAGTAATCGAATCGCCGAACAATATCCGCGCGAGCAGGTCTTCCTCGGGTAGCTGCGGGACCGAGGAGAAGGAAATATCCGGGCGCAGCGAACTGCCGACCACGGTCACCGTCGCAGTCAGTCCATTGACCGAGGCGGTAGCGGCGATATCGACACGCGGATCGGGCGGGCTGGTATCGTTGAAAATCAAATGGCCACGGGTCATATCGAAGCGACGCCCGGCAAAATCGTAAATGCCGTCGATGAGATCGGCATGCCCGCCCAGCACCGGCTGATCGAGCGTGCCGCGTAGCTGGATATTGGCACTCCAGCTGCTGTCGATGCCCATGCCCTCGACCTTGATCCGGCCGCCTTGCATAGCATCGACCAGGAAGTGCCAGGGCATGGGGCGCGCGCTAGACGGAGCGATGTCGGCGCTACGGTGGATGTCGCGCGTGGGGATATTGGGCAATTCGGTCGCCGCCGCCGACTGGCCGAGCTGCCAGCGCGCATTATCGATGCGCAGCCGCCCGGCGATCGTACCGCTGCTGCCGTCGGAGACGATCCGCATCGGCCCGGTCGCGGTCAGCGCCATCTCCGGGCGCGACATCAATTGCGCCTTTTGCGCGCCGATCCGCAAGTCGATCTCGGGGCCATGCAGCGCGCTGAGATCGGCAAAGCCGATCGTGCCGCTACCCACCACTTGGCCATTGCCCAAGGTCTTGCCGGCCAGCGAGGTCAAGGTCAGCTGCGAGCCGGTGAAGGTGCCGCGCGCGGCGATCTGGCTGATATCCATGCCAGTCAGCGCGCTTTGCAAGCGCAAGGCGTCGCTGGCCAGCGATCCGCGAATGACCGGCGTATCGATATTGCCGGAGATATCGGCAGCCAGCGCCACCGGCCCAGTGAGATCGAAGTGATCGAGCGCCAACAGGCGGAACAGCGCATCCGCCGGACCACTGTAGCGCATCTGGGCGAGCAGCGAGCCTGCTCTCAGGCGGTCTTCGAAAGTACCGGCATCGGGCAGGTCAGTGATCCGCGCCTGAAGCCGCCCGCTTGCCTGGCCGCCTTCGCTGGCCACCGCGCGTGCTTCCAGCGCGTGCATACCGAGCCGTCCGACCAGCGCGATATCGATCGGTCGCGAGGTCAGCAGCAGCCCCGAGCGGGTCAGCCCTTTGAGCATCAGTTGCGCCGCGCCGGTCGGCATTTGCTCGCGCTGATGCTCAAAGCGGAACAGGCCCGAGGCGGTGCCACCGAGCCCGAGATTGGCGAAGACGACATCGCTGATCGACAGCGGCATGTTCGACAGGGCGAGATCGAGCTGCTGCGAACCATTGCCGATCGCGCCCGAAGCCACGGCCCTGCCGCCGGCGTAGTCGAGTTCGATCGGGGCCATGCGCCAATCGCCATCACTGTTAGTAAACACCGCGCGGCGCGGCATGGCGATCGGTTGCCCGGCAAAGTGTCCGCCCGCGTAAAGCGCCAGTCGACCTGGCGCGACATCGCCATGAATTTGCAGATCGAACTGGCTGCCGCGCCGCCCGGCAACCGTGGCCAGGATTTGGCCCTGCCCGTCAGTCAGCGTGGTCGTCGCGGTCAGCTTGCCGATGAACAGCCGCCCCCTGCCGAGCCCAGCGAGCGCCGCGCTCCCCGTCAGCGTGGTGTGCCCTTTTTCCAGCAGGCCGTGCGCCTTGATCTGGCCTTCCCCGATGGTCAGCGGATTGGCGCCGCCGAATGAGGCCTCGCTCAGCGCCAGCGCAACATCCACCGCCTCGCCGCCGCCTTGCGGCGCCAACTTTAGCGTGCCTGTCACGCCGCCGCCAGACAGCGCGAGATTGCCTGCCACCCCTTCGCCGGCCAGCTCGAGCGCCCCGGTGACCGCAGTGTTCGAGACCTTCAACTGCTCCACCGTGATCCGTGTCGCGGCATTGGGTGCCATGAACAGTCCGAATTGGCCGGCGAATGGCCCCAGCGTGGAAGTGCCTTTGGCATCGATGCTGAAGCCATTGGCAATCGGCGCCAAGCCCAGCTCGACATCCTTGATCCCGGCGGCGGGCAGCGGGTCGGCGAAATGGAACGTGCCGCGCGGCCCGTCGGCACCGATGGTGGTATCGAAAGTGAACGCGCCATATGTGGTCTGGTGGCCGCTACCGGCGTAAGCTACGAGACTGCCCGGCTGCCGCCGCCCGGTCAATTGCAGGCTGAGCAGGCTGGCATTGAGACTGCCACGATCCAGCCCGAACCCGCGATCGCGGCCGCCGCTCAGCGCCATGGTGAAAGCCATGTGATCACCGGCCAATTTAGTCAGCGTGGCATTGTCGATCCGCCGCAGATGGCCACTCAGCCGCAGCGTGAGATCCCAGGCACTGGCTTTTCCCAGCTTCAGCACCATCGCCGCATCGGCATCGGCCAGCCCTATATTCGGCACCAGCCAGCCACGCGCCTGAACCGGGCCGGTAAACACATAGGTTCCGGTGGCGAGTTCTCCCTGAAGCGCCAGCCGGGCGGACAATCCCGGCAGGCTCACCGCGAGATCGCTGCCACTGACGTGCCCGCCGGCCAGCACCAGCGTTCCCTGGCCATGCGCATTCACCAGCCGGGGGTCGATATCGGGATGGCCGGTGGTGATCCGCGCCACGCTCAATTGCAGCGGAATGCGCCAGCGGGTTTCGTCACGCTGCGCAGTCCCTTTGGCCCCGATCTCCGCCAATTGCGTATGCGGATCGGCAAAATGATCGGCGGTCAGCGTGAACGGCACCGTCAACGCGGCAAAGCGCCCATCGGGCCGGGCGATGAGATGCGTGCCCAAAGTGCGGCTGCCCGGCCCGAACAGATCGGTCGGCGCCAGCCTTGCGTCGATGCCCGCATCATTTACCCGATTATGCGCCAGATCGACGCCGCCATGCGCGTTCAAGTCGAGCATCGGACTATGCGCGGTAAACCGGCCAGTCAGCACTTCGTCGGCCAGCGCCCCCGAAGCTTTCACCGTCACCGCATCGCCCAGCGCCCGGCGGGCGAGATCGGGCAGAGGGAAGGTCCAGACTTGTCCAGATGCCCCCAACTGCCCGTCCCGATTGGACAGATCGAGCGTCGCAAGAGCCCGCTTGTCCTGATCGATGCGCAGCTGCCCGCGCCAGTCCGCCCAGGTGCCATGGCCGCTGACATGCGCCTCGCGATCGACTCGGGCTCCGGTCAGACCGGCGAGCAGGCCTCCCTTGGGCGCGACATACTCCCCCGTCAGCACGAAGCGGTTCTGCGCGCGATCCGCATCGAAAAACGCCATCAGCCGATCGCCACCACCCAGCCGCCCCTGGGCCGAAATCAAGGCGCGATGCTTGCGAATATCGACGCGCGCGCGGAAATCGACGTGACGCTCCTCACCCAGCACCGCTTTGGGAATGGTCAGCCGTTCGATCGCTAGCCGGTCGATCCGAATATCGAAATCGGGGAGCAATGGCTGGTTAGGATTGCCCGGGCGCAGCACCGGCAAGCGCAGCAATTGCCCGCGCCGCAGGGTCAATTCGTGGATATCCAGCCCAAACGCAAACCAGGCGAGCGGGCGCCAGTCGAGCGTGGTCACCGGCACTTTCAAAAAAGCGCCATGCGGATCGCGCAGCGTGACATCCTCGAGATTGGCGCGGCCATAAATCGAACCGTCGATCCGGCCGATCTGAATCCGCAAGCCATTGTCCATCTCGGTCTGGGCGAGCACGTCCGCCAGCAGACGGTGGCCGATCGCGGTATCGAGCATGCCCGCGGCCAACGCCGCCATGGCCACTACCGCCAGCGGCAGGATCAGCAGATATTTGATCAAGGCACGCTGCCAGCGCCCCGCGTGAGGCGATGGCAGCACTGCCACTCCGACTTCTGACGGCGCTTCGTCAACCATCAGAAAGCTTGGCCCAGAGCGATATAGACGCCGACGCGACTGTCACCGGGGCGCGGGTTGAGCGGCGTGCCGAGATCGATACGCAGGGGCCCGAAGCCGGTGTTATAGCGCAGCCCCAGCCCGGCGCCGTAGCGCGTATCGTGGAAATTGGGGGTCTGGTTAGTACCGACGCCGCCGGCATCGAGGAACGGTACCAGCGAGATCGCTCCACCCAGCAGACCGGTATGCATCCGCGCCTCGATCGAGAATTCGTCGAGCGAGCGGCCTCCCGTCAGCTGGTCGTTGCTATTGATCGGCCCGACCAGATCATAGCCGAAGCCGCGAATCGAGCCGCCGCCGCCAGCATAGAACCGCCGCGATGGCGCGATGTTTTCAAGGTCGGTGCCGAAAATCGAACCCAACCGCACGCGCTCCGCCAGGACGGTGCCCGGCGCCACCGATTGATACGCGCTGAGATCGAACTGGCTGACGACGTAATGCGAAGTGTGGCCCTGCGTCATTGACATCTCCGGAGAGACGCGCAGCGAAGCGCGCCAGCCGCGCTGAGGGTCGAGCAAATTATCACTGCCGTCGAAGGCGACGCGCATCGGCAGCGCGGTGGTAATGTAATTGGTGCGGGGGAGATTGTAATTGATCGTGGCGGCATCGGTGTTGCCAAGGGCAGTGCCGTTGGGCTCGCCCTCGCGCTCGGCCGAAGCCACCGCTTCCACGCCGATCGACCAGACCCACGGCTTCTGGAACAGCAGCGTGCTCAGGCGCTCATACGTCGCCACGAAATCGACTTTTCGCGCCGCGTAAGCGGTAAGATCGGCGTTTTCAGCGTAAACGTCGAAGGTCAGCGCCCGGTCTCGGCCCTCGAAATTATTGCGACGGAAGGTCACGCCCACCAGTTGTTCCTCGGTCCCGGCAATGGCCCGCAGCCGGAGCAAACCTTCAGGCGGAAAAAGGTTGCGATTTTCCCAAGTGGTTTCGAGGCGATAACCCTCGGCGGTGTCGTAACCGATCGCGGCTGAAACGGTGCGCTGCTTCGCCTTTGCCATCGCCACGTCGAGATCGACCTCGCCGGGTTGATCGGCGCTCGGAGGTTTGGTTTCCAGCGGCGTGACGGTAACGCTGGCGACCAGGCCCGTGGCGATAATGGCCTGGCGCAAATCCTCGACCTTACTGCGTTGCCAGGTCTGCCCAGGCTTGAAACGCGCGAGTTTGGCGAGGTGCCGGGCGGACATGAAGCGCGGATTCGCGCTGGTGATGCCGGCGATGCGATATTTCCCGCCCGGCGTGACCGGCAAAGTGAGATCGCCGGCTTCACGGCGATGATCGACAAGCAGCGACGCCGCCTCGATCTTGGCGAAGGGATAGCCAGTTTGCCCCAGTGCCTTATCCAGACTGGCGCGGCCAGTGATAATCGCATCGGCATGCAAGGGATCGCCGCTGTTGATCCCCAGGCTTTGACGCAAACCCGGATAGTCGGCCCCCGTTGCGGACAATTGCCCCAGATCGATCACCCCGAAACTGTAGCGCGGCCCGGGCAATATCTCGAAATTGACCTTGGCTGGCGCATTGGCGCCATTGGCAGCACTGCCGGGGGAGCCACTGGGCGCCGGCTGCGCACCCGCGACCCGGCCGCTCACCGTCTGAATGACCTCGCCATCGTAATAGCCGTAATCGCGCAACAATTGCAGCAGCAGATCGCGATCGCTGGCAGCGCGCACCGCCAGTTGGCCGAGATTGTCCTCATCCTTCGACGGCAATGTCGCCACCACCGACAGCGAACGAAACCGGGCTTCGAAACCGCTGCGCTCGGGAAATCCACGCGCGTCCACCGCGTAATCCAGGGCGAGACGCCCCCCCGCAAACACATTCCGCAGATCGGGAATCTTAGCCTTTGCGGCGCCGGCTCCTGGGGCCGCTGTCGTCAGTGCCGGGACAGCCTCGGGCACACCCTGCGCCGGGGGTAGCAAACTCGCAAGATCGGGATCGGGGGTCAGGGGCGCCAGCGACGGCAGCGCCAATTCGGTGTCCGGCCACGCCACCGACATGCCGGGCCAATCGCTGACCGGCGAATCAGGTCGGATCTCTGATGTTGCCGGGGTTTGCACCGGAACCGGGACGTTCGCCTGACCATTCGCGGAGCCCCGCGCCCAACCTTGGGGATCGGCCACTGCCGCATCCGGAATCAAGTCTTTAAGCTTGGCATCGGCACTGGACTGCGCCGCCAACGGGCCAGCCCAGAACAAGGCGAGCGCCAGGTTAAGCGCGCAAACGGAGCCAAGGACGCGGACAGGACGTCCGATCGCGCGCGCCGCTAGACTAATCGGTGAAGGAAAAAGGCTGCGGCACCAAAGGCATGCCATCCTTGCCACCGCTTTCGGGCAAGCGCTGACCCAGGCTCTGCGATCCCACGGTGGAATTGATAAGTTGCTGTTGTTCGGCATCGCTAAGCCGCTGCCAGCCATCGCGGCCAAGCTTTTCGAGGGGGCGGTAGCGGATCTTGTATTGCATGCGCGCCGAGCCGTCGACCCAATAGCCCAGATAGACGTAAGGCAGACCTTCCTGCGCGGCACGACGAATGTGATCGAGGATAATATAATTGCCAAGCCCGGTCCGCGTCTGATGTTCCGGGTCATAAAAGCTGTAGATCATCGACAGCCCGTCACCCTGGCGGTCGGTAAGGCATGCACCAACCAGCCGCCCCGGCGCAACCCCATCGCCATTCTTGTCCGGGGCTTCGCGGTATTCGATGATATGGCTGGTGACCGGCGTATGTTCCACCATGTCGGCAAAATCGCTCTCATCCATGCTCGCCATCCCGCCGCCAGGATGCCGCGCGCCGAGATAGGCCTGGAGCAATTCGAACTGCTCCGACGTCGACCATGGCTGGCATACCGAGCTGACCAGATCGGAATTGCGCTTGAGATTGCGCCGCTGCGTGGCCGAGGGTTGGAATTCCTGAGTCACCACGCGCACCGACACACAAGCGGTGCAATCGATGCAGGAGGGGCGGTAAGCGACCGTCTGGCTGCGCCGGAAGCCGATTCGTCCCAGCGCATCGTTCAGGGCATCGGCATGCGGCCCCTTGAGTTCGGTGAATACTTTTCTCTCGCTGCGGCCCGGCAGATAGGGACACGGCGCAGGGCTGGTCACGAAAAAGCGGGGAAAGCGAACCGGTACTGTCACTTTGCGACGATATCCTGTGGCGGGTGTTTGGCGGGTTGCTCCGCTTGCCTCGAATATGCCCACGGTGCGCCCATGGTGAAAGGGGTTTAACCAGAAATCGTTCGCTCGCGCTATATATTCGACAGTTTGAGCGCGAAAATTAACCGGTGGCGCGCGAGGTGTCCCGATCTGTGCCTGATCGGCTTACTTCGATGTGAGACCTTGGGTCGTAGATGCGTCAATCGTGGCGGGGGCTTTCGTTCTCATTCCCACTCATTCCAGTTGGTGATCGCGCATTCTGAAACTTGCCAATGGTTGGAGCGGCCTATTGGCTTGGGTGTATTTGCTCGACTTGTGGCAATCTCTTCTTGAACCTCCTCGCCGTGCGCACCATTGCCTGAGCAATGTTCAAGCTCTCTAAGGGGCTCGATCTTATTTATATGGAACGAAGAATCTGCGAAGAAACGGCGCGGCACTATGGCGTTCAAGACCTTGAAGACTAAGCGCGAGGCGATCAGCCTCGTCAAGCTGGGCGAGGAAATCGCCGCGCAGCGCCGTGCCGTCGGTCCCGTCGTCGTGCTCCGAAATGCAGGCAATCGCCGAACGCCCGCCAAGCAGGCACTGCTGGATCAAATCGCCAAGGGCGGCGGCGACTGGTAGCTGCAGCAGCTTGCTAGCATTCGCCTCTCGCGGGCCGTCGCTCACAGCCAGCAATAAGCAAGACATGGCAGTTTACCCAAATGCACACCCCTATTATTATCATTTACTATTAAATGCCTTACACCGGAAATACCTGAAGAAGACCCTGGTCTACCAAATGCCAATCCCCCTACTTATAGTATTCCAGCGCCGGACCCTGCGCCCAAATCACCCTTTCAATTTCCAACTGAGGAGGATCCTGAAGGCCCTCCAATACCTGCGGGCGGCCTTCCTGCAACGAGCACGCTAACAGCGGGAGCGCCTGGGTCGGAGGCTGCGGCACCGGCATCAGAGCCTCTGGTTGGATCTTTGGCAGCACCCTTGGAGATAGCTATCGTTATATATTTTGCGTTTGCGCCCAACCCAGCGTATTAAATATTCACAATTCACTCAGCGGGAAATTTTTCCGTCTGGAAACATAGTTATGCCAAATAAGAATTTTACCCTACTAATTTCCCAAATATTGATTTGTGTATACGCCATATCTGGCATAGCAGCCATCTCTGCAAAATATTTTGCAGAATTAAATATTGCTGAAAATATAGCAATAATTGTCAGTCTTTTTTATTTTTCTATATTACTTCACGAATGCGGTCACGCCATTGCCATCCTTTTAATCGGCGGCAAGATTACGTCCATTTCCGTCACTCCATTTCGTCTTGATTTGAAATCAAAGCGACTTTCTATATCTTATGTAAATAAAAGATCAGACATTTCTGGTGGAGTTTTGTACAAATCACCTTCAAATATTTCCAAAAAGCAAAGTATTTTTATTGCAGCATCTGGACCGTTATTCGAATTAATGCTTTCATTATTTTTATTAATTCCTATTAATATGGCGCTTTCAGAAATATCTCATGGCGCATTGTATACACTTTTGATAATATCCGTTAGCAATTCTGTTGCTAATCTCATCCCCACAAAGAATAGCGATGGATATATTATATTGATGGCCGCACGCAAACCAAATAGCCCGTAAGATCGTACGAGGATTGAGATCGAGTCCCGTCAACCCATATTTTCGGCAATGCCGTGGGAATGATTGACAGCCAGTGCCGTTATGATTTCGTCTCCGATTTTCGGGGCGCATCAACCCAAAACCGTGGCTTGGGCGGATCTACGCCACCGAGTAAAGGGGTAGGCACAGGCCAGTCGTGGCGGCATCCCTCGCGTAAACTCAAAGGGTAGGGTAGCATTCCTCGATCTCGTCGCTCACAGTCCCGGCCCTCCCGATCCCGCCTTATAGCCCTCTCTCGCTGTTCGATAAGCGTATCGATCGCGCGCGCTCGTTCCGGCTCGCGACGCAGGCTCTCGATAAACCGGTCTTTGGTATGCTGCGGGGCGGCGTTGTAATCGTCCACCGCCTTGCGCAGCGCCGCGGGCGTGGCCCGCCACTTGTCGCTCTGGTCGCCATAGCCGAATGCTCGGGCCTCGCGCATGGCGGCAAGGTCCGCAAACCTCTCGGCCACCCTGAGCCGCAAGGCTGATACTCGCCGCAAGATCATCCTCGGTGGCCTGCTGCTCGACGCCGCGATGAAAGATACCGCCTGGGAAGCTCATCTGAACGAACTAATGGGGAGGATCAGTCGCGACCAGGACAGGAAGGCATTCGAGGGCTGGACGTTCAAGGGAGGCCCCGTCGATGACTGACCTATCCGACGAGGAACGCACCCGCCGTCGCTATGCCGTCGATTTCGCGCGCACCAATGCGGAGCTATCTGGCTTTGCGCTCTCGCCGGAAGTGGAAGCGCTCAATGCGCGTTTCGTCGCCGGCGAGATGTCCACCGTGGAGCTGGTGGTCGCGACCCGGGCACCCGCCTGCGTGGGACCACCGTGCAGACCAACATCCAGACCGGCGGCGTCGAGGAAACGCGGATTTTCGGCTTGATCGAAGAAGCCAAAATCACCCGCAAGACGTTCGACGGCCGAATGCTCGATCTCGAAATCACCTTGTCGGACTGGGTGTATCGCTCGGTTATCAGCAAGAATGTCCTAACCCTCCACCGAGACTATTTCCGGCTCCGCAAGCCATTCGAGCGGCGCATGTATGAACTGGCCCGCAAGCATTGTGGCGTGAAGGACGAATGGAAGATCGGACTAGGGCTTGTGGGGATTCATCGTGAATTGATGACGGCAGCGGCGAGGTAGATCATAGCCGAGAAGCTTTGGTCTGATTTGCATGCCCGCATGGCGATGCGCTTGAACTCTTTGAGTTTGCAGAAGAAGTTTTCGATCAGGTGGCGCCATTTGTACATCTCGGCGTCGATCTTGAGCTTCTGGGCTCGGCCCGGATGCTGTGAAATAACGACTTTCGCGCCTCGCTGGTCAAGTTCCTCGACGATCCAGTTGGCGTCAAAGGCTTTGTCACCGAGCAGGGCGTCGAAGTCGATGCCTGCGATCAGCGGCGCAACACCAATGGTGTCGTAGCGGTTTCCTGGCAGCAGTTGGAAGCGCACGAGGCTGCCCAAGGCATCGGTCAGCGCCAAAATCTTGGTCGTCATGCCCCCTTTGGAACGACCGATGGCCTGGCTCTGAGTCCCCCTTTTGCGCCTTGGCCGTGCCGGTGAACCTTGACGATAGTGGCATCAACCATGGCGTATTCCATGTCGGGTTCCTCCGACAGGGCATCAAAAATTCTTTTGAAAACATCTGCTTCACGCCAATCACGGAAGCGCCGAAATGCCGTACTCCAGTTGCCGAACATGCCTGGCAAATCGCGTCACGGACTGCCCGTTCGGGAAATCCAAAGCACCGCCTCCAGAAATAACCGGTTGTTCCGCCCACTACGCCCAGGGTCAGTCGGCTTACCCAAACAGTGCGGTTCCATCTTCGCCCATTGGGCGTCGGTCAGTACAAAACGATCCATCCAGAGGGTGAATCACAACTCCGGCTAAAAGGGAATCCTAAATCCCCACAAGCCCTAGTTTACGAGCTAGTGCCTCGACGGAATGATCCACTTCATCACTCCACCAGCTATCGGTGTCCACGCGCCCATCCGCACACCGGTATCGCGCAAGGTTCGCCCCATCCATGCATTGCAGGTCCGCCAGGGGGTGTATGCTTCACGCGCGGGATAGAAGGCATCATCGGCGTCATAGCCGGAGATCGGGGCGCCGGGTGCTCGCTCATTGCGGATCGCGGCGACAATCTGGCGATATTGCGCATGGGTAACCACCAGCACGCGCGTGTCGGGACCGGGCGATGGCGTTACCAGATGGTCTATGTGCAGCAGCGATTCCCCGCCCCCCGCGATCACATGGATCGGGGTGCGCCACGACAGGTCTGCCCAGGTCGCGGTTTCGAGGAAGAATTGCTTGTCGCCCCAGCCGATGCCCAGATAGGTGTAAGGAAGCTTGGGCGCGCGCAGATCACTGACCGGGAAATCGGCGCGCCAATCGGCGTCCTCATTCACCAGGGGCACGATAAGCATGGTGTGTACGCCGTTGCTGGCCACCATCAACGACACGCCATCACGCGGCTGTTGCCAAGCTCCATTCACGGGAATCGACGAGCCCACCCATGCCGCCAGCGGATAGCCCGTCAGCAGCAACAGCCAGAAACCCAGCCACAATCGCCGCAATTTATTCGACCTGCGCCTTATCAAAGCTGAGCCCGTAGCAATGGCAGCCGGATGCCCGGTACAATTGCTCTCAGCACAATCTAGTTCAGCTCAACCTGGCTAACATCATAGCCCTTGGCCCGCAGCGCCGCCACCAGCGCATCGAGCTGATCGCGGTCGCGCGCTTCGCATTCGATGTCGGTGATCAGCCCCTTGGCGGGCAGATGCGTAAAGATGCGCTGATGCCAGATCTCGATGATGTTGATGTTGTGCGTGTTGAACTCCTCCATCACCTTGAACAGCGCGCCGGGCCGGTCCTGCAGCGTCAGCCGCAACCGCGCCAGCCGGCCCGACCGCGCCAGATCGCGTAGCAGGACATTGGCCAGCAGCCGCGTGTCGATATTACCGCCGGACAATACAATCCCGACCTTGCGACCGACAAACAACTCGCGGTTCGACAGCACCGCCGCCAGGCCCGCCGCGCCCGCGCCCTCCACCACGGTCTTTTCGATCTGCAGCAGCAGCGCCAGCGCATTTTCCAGCGCCGATTCGCTGACCAGTACGAAATCGTCGAGCAGGTCGGCGAGTATCCGCGAGGTGAACTCACCCGGCGCAAAGACGGCGATGCCCTCGGCCAGCGTATCGCCACCGATCGGCAGATTGGTGCCCTTCAAGCGGTTGTACATCGAGGGATACAGCGCGGCTTCCACCCCGATCAGGCCGATATCGGGCTTGATCGCCCGCGCCGCTGTGCCCATCCCGGCCGACAGCCCGCCGCCGCCCACCGGCAACGCCAGCATATCCAGTTCCGGCACATCCTCGAGCATTTCCAGAGCCACGGTGCCTTGCCCCGCCGCGACGAAACGCTCGTCGAAGGGATGAATGAAGGTCAACCCGAGCTGTTTTTCCATGCTGCGCGCATAAGCATAAGCGTCATCGAAGGACTCGCCTTCGAGCACGACCTTGCCGCCGACGCTCTCGGTCTGCATCACCTTTATCATCGGCGTGGTGCGGGGCATGACGATGGTGACCGGCACCCCGAGCCGAGTGCCATGATACGACAAGCCCTGCGCATGATTGCCCGCCGAAGCCGCGATCACGCCGCGCGCGCGCTGCTCTGCATCGAGTTGCAGCAGCGCGTTAAGCGCGCCACGTTCCTTATACGCTGCGGTAAATTGCAGGTTCTCGAATTTCAACCAGATATCGGCGCCGGTGATCGCACTCAGCGTCTTGCTGTACAGCGTCGGCGTGCGCACGACATGGCCGGCAATGCGCTCCGCCGCCGCGCGCACATCGGCGAGAGTGAGCAGCGGATTATCGCTGATTGCGATCTGATTGGCGACGGGGCTGAGCTGGTCCATAAGCGGCGCGCGGTAATCCAATTCGGGCGTCAAGGGAACCGCTTTCGCCGGTTTGCTTTCGCGCGGGACACGCTAGTAAGGCTGGAATCGCCTGAAGGGAAAGCCATGACCGACAGCAAAAACGTCTCGATGATCGGCCTGGGCGTCATGGGCGGCCCGATCGCGCGGCACATCGCCCGCGCCGGGCATCGCCTCACCATTTACAGCCGTGGTCCGCAGCGGCTCGATAGCTGGCGCGCGGCGCACCCCGACCTGACGATCACCACCGCCAGCTCGCCGGCGGAAGCGGCGGAAGGTGCGGATATGGTAATCACCTGCGTCGGCAATGACGACGACCTCGCCGAAGTCGTGCTCGGACCGCAAGGCGCGTTCTCCACGCTCAAGCCCGAAAGCATTTTCGTCGATCACACCACCGTCTCGGCGCGCATCGCCCGGCAGATCGCGGTGGAAGCGCGCGATCTGCGGGTTCACTGCGTCGACGCGCCGATGACCGGATCGCAGATCGGCGCCGAGAACGGCACGCTGACGCTGATGTGCGGCGGCCGCGCCAACGCCATCGAAGCCGCACGCCCGGTGTTGAGCGCTTATGCGCAGCGGATCGTCCATGTCGGCAAGGCCGGCGCCGGGCAATCGTGCAAGATGGCCAACCAGATCTGCATCGCCGGCGCCATTGCCGGCGTCGCCGAGGCGCTGCGGCTGGCGCAGGCGGCGCATCTCGATCTCGACAAGGTGTTCGAGGCGATCTCGCATGGCGCCGCGCAAAGCTGGCAGCTCGACAATCGCTGGCAGACCATGGCGCAAGACAGCTTCGACTTCGGCTTCGCCGTCGACTGGATGCGCAAGGATCTCGGCCTGGCGCTGGACGAGGGGCGCGGCCTGGGCCTGTCGCTGCCGATTTCCGGACTGGTCGATCAATTCTTTGCCGATGTCCAGGCGCTGGGCGGCGGCCGGCAGGATACCAGCGCCCTCGTCCGCCGCTTGCCGCGCAAAGGCCATAAGTGAAGCTCCGTCCGGGTATTATTGCCGCATTGCTGGGGGCCGCGCTGGTTGCCGCGCCCGCGCGCGCCGACACGCTGGTCGATAATTGCGACGGCGCCACGCTCGATGCGCGCGGCAATCTCGTGCATTTCACCGGTATGGTGATCGGCAATGACGGCCGCATCGTCCAGGTGCTGCATCGCGGCGAGAAGCGCCCGGCCCGCGTCGATTATGCCGTGGACGAGCATGGCAAAGCCGCGATCCCCGGCCTGATCGATGGCCATGCTCATGTCATGGAACTGGGCTTCACGGCGCTGACGCTCGATCTGTCCAACGCCAAATCGCTCGCCGAAGCGCAGAGCCGCGTCGCCGCTTATGCCGCCGCGCATCCCGATCGCGGCTGGATCGTCGGGCGTGGCTGGAATGCCGAGCGCTGGCAGACAGGCCGTGCGCTCACCGCCACCGATCTCGATGCTGCCGTCGCCGAGCATCCGGTCTGGCTGGTCAGCGCCGATGGCCATGCCGGCTGGGCCAATAGCAAAGCGCTGGCATTGGCGCACTTTTCTGCGCTGACTCGCGACCCGCCGGGCGGCCACATCCAGCGTGGCCTCGGCGGCAAGCCGAGCGGCGTGCTGGTGGATAGCGCGATGGCGCTGGTCGGGACGCTGGTTCCCCCGCCCCGCCCGGAGGATCGCGACCTCGCTTTCGCCAGCGCGCAGGCGATCCTGCTCAAACATGGCATCACCGCGGTCACCGACATCGACACCAGCGTCGAGGATTGGCAGACCTTCCGCCGCGCCGGGGACATCGGCGCATTGGCGATCCGGATCATGGCCTATGCCGACGGCGTCGAAGCCATGGCGCTGATCGGAGGGCCCGGTCCCACGCCGTGGCTTTATGAAGATAGGCTGCGGCTGAATGGGGTGAGCCTGACGCTCGATGGCACGCTCGCGCAGCACAGCGCGCTGCTCAAGGCGCCTTACGCCGATGATCCCGCGACCAAAGGCCTGGAACGCCTGAACGAAACCCAACTCAAAAACCTGATGAGCCGCGCCGCGATCGATCATTTCCAGGTCGCGGTTCACGCCGCCGGCGATGCCGCCAATGCCGAGGTGCTGGCTGCCATCGCCGAACTCTCGGACACTTACCATGGTGATCGCCGCTGGCGAATCGAGGATAGCGAAGTGCTCGACCCCGCTGATGTCGCCCTGTTCGGCACGCATGGCGTGGTCGCGACGATGCTGCCGGATGCGGTGGCCGAAGATCGCGGCACCACCGAAGCCCGGCTCGGCGCCGCGCGCCTGCCCGGCGCTTATCCCTGGAAATCGATCGCCGCGACCGGCGCCGTCCTGGCCTTCGGCTCCAATACCCCCGCCCAGGATCCCGACCCTTTCGCCGCGCTCGCCACCGCGATCACTCGCCAGGCCGCCGATGTGCAACCCTCCGGCGGCTGGCAAGCGCAGGAAAGCCTGACCCGCGAGGCGGCTCTGACCGCGCTCACCAGCGGCGCGGCTTACGCCGGCTTCGCCGATGGCCACTTCGGCCGCATCGAAGTGGGCCAACGCGCCGATTTTCTGCTGGTCGATCGCGATGTGATGCTGGCCAGCCCCAGCGAATTGCGCGCAACGCAAGTGCTGGAAGTCTGGGTGGGAGGACGCAAGGTTAAGGGATGAGAGATCGAATTGGCAATTAGCGAGTCGTACCGAGCACAGCTTGCCCCAGTTCCGCCGCTGAACACCCTTCTGCGGCGCTACAAGGCGCGAAGGCAACGAGCGTCACCGCAGCAGCCCCTGATGGCGCAAGATCACGCATCTCATCGAGCGTCTGGCTGCGAAACACGACATGCAGCCGATATTTTCCCGCTCCATTGCTCCACCGCTCGAAAATCAGCGCGCCACCTGGCGGCGGATCGTCCGGCGCGAATTGCGCGGCGTGCCAGTGCAGACCCAGTGCTCCACCGATCAGCGCGAGATTGGTATCGTGGCCGAGAAACAGACTGAAGCGTGGGCCTTGTTCGCTCGCCAGCGCCGTCGCGACCTCGGCGAGCAGCGCATGGGCGCCGACTTGCGCGATCGCCGGCCGGCGGGCGGTGATGGCGAATTCAGCGGTGTGCAGCGCGAGCAGATCGGTGATCGCCGCGCGGCTGACGCGGCCCCAGCCGACCTCGGCGAGAGGCTTGCCATCGGCATATTCGAGCGCCAGCGTCTCAGCGAGGCTGGCGCCGGTGCCGAGCCCCCCGGCCAGCTTGATGCTGCCGCCCTTCATGGTGATCGCAGTGGGTTTGCCGGCAAGCGCACAATCCGCGCCGCCGCAGGCGATGATGCGATCGAGCGCCTGCAATTGCGGCGCGATCCGGCGATCGAGCCCGGCACTACCATCGGCCGGCAGCGCGGCGTTCGCTGCTGCCAGCGCGGCCTCGGGGCTCAGCAGCGGCGCACCATCGAATGGCGAGAAACGCGGGTCGGTCGCACCTGCCGGGAGATGCTCGACCGGTACCGCGCAGGCGGGAAATAGCGCGGCGACATAGACCTCGGCGGTGCGCATGGTACGCTGATCGGTATCGGCAACCGCATGAACTTCGCCCGCCGCGGGGCAGCTTGTGCCTAACAACGGCAGGTAACGCGCGCGATCAAAGGCGCCGAGCAGTGCCACCGCTTGTTCGCCATGATGGGTCAGCTCGCCCCAGCCGACATCCCAGGCGGGCCAGGGCTGGTGCGGGATGCTGGCAGGCAAAGGCTCGGCTTTGGTGGGTGGCCGCACGCCGTGGCGCATGACCACGACGACGCGATCGAGATGCCAGTCACCCGCTGGCGTCGCCTGGGCCGATGCGGCGGCGCCCAGCGCCAGGGTTACTGTCGCGAGCAATGCGCAGCGCAGAACCGCTCGCCAAATTCCGTCGGCTATCACCCTGCGCCCCATCACGCCTTTCATCAAAGATGGCCCTCGAGGTTGAAAAAGAAGCTGCGGCCCGGTGTGCGCCAATAGAGATTGAGCGGGGCATTGCCGGGCGTCACCCCCAGAGTGCCGGTTGTGGTCGATTGCGTGCCGGCATAATCGGTCACCGCGTGGCTGTTGAACAGATTGCCGATCTTCATCGAAACGGTGATGCCGTGCAATGGCCCGGCGACACGATCGATATGCCAGCCGGCGGCCAGGTCGGCGGTGAAGGTCGTGCCGATATGGCTGGTCGGATCGTCGATGGTGCCGGCAGGCAGCAGAACGTTGCCATTGACGTAGGTCGGCACAGCCAGCGGCACGTTCCCCATGTCGTTACCATAGCGCGGGCCGATCGCCTTGCCGATCAGCGAGAAGAACGGGCCGTGCTTGTCGTCATACAGCACACCGGCTGCCGCGGTGAATTTGGGCGATTCTTCCAGATCGGCGCCAGTGCCCTTGTACTTCGCCGAGTTCAGCGTGGCGTTGCCATAAAGCGACAAGCCCTTGAACAGCACATATTGGCCCTCGAATTCCAGCCCCTTGTAAATGGCGCCGCCAGCGTTGACGTAAGTGCTCTCTTCGGAACCGTTCACCAGCGTCTGTTGTGCGGACAGGAAGTTGTCGAAATCGATGTAATAGCCATCGAACGACGCGCTCCAGTTGCGACCGTGGATCACCGTGCCGGCCTGATAGTTCCAGGTGGTTTCGGGCTTGAGGCTCGTCGGGTCCTGCACCTGGAAAGTGGCGATCGGCGGGGCAAGGAAACCACGCGCGGCCTGGACGTAAGCCGTCCAGTGCGACGTGATCTGGTAATTGGCGACGACCGAAGGCTGGGTGGCGTTATAGGTCTTGTTAGTCTCGCCATTGGGGCCGGTCTTGTTGAGGATCGCGTCGAGCCGGCGGCTGTAGCTGGTATATTTGAAGCCCGGAGTCAGCGTCAGCCCCGCGACCGGTCGCACCACCGCCTCGACATAGGGCTGCAAGGTGATGCCCATGTCGGTGTAATTATAGGAATAGGCGGTGCCGGTCTTGCCGGTGACGGGAATGTCATTCTGGCTGAGGTCGATAGTATCGGAATAGCGATCGTCATGCTGAAAATCGGCCCATAGGCCCCACTTCAGATCGATGGCCTTGCCCGGCTTTTCGAAGCGCAGTGTATTGCCCCAGGTGCTGACGCGGGCATTGGTCAGCTTGCCCTTGATGTCGGTGGCATCGGTGGTGAGCTTCTTACCGATGGTGGTCGGGCTGTAGAAGGTCACCCCGTCATCGGCGGGGTTATCGTCCGAGGCGTCGCTGCTCTCGATATAGCTGTGAATGAAGCCGTTATGGTAAACCATCTCGTCGATATCGACGCCCTGGAAATTGCTCTGGAGGCGGAGATATTCGAAGTCGGTGTAATAAGTGCTCGGCTGATAGCCGGAGTAGCACATCGCCTTGGGATTGTTGCAAAGCCCGTAATTATTACCGAACTGAGCGTATTCCGGCAAGGTGGCTCCCTGCGTGGTCGCTTGCCGCTCGCGGTTCCATGAAGCGAGCGCGGTAAGCTTGGTGACCGGGCTGACATCGAGGATCGCCTTGCCGATGAAATTGTCCCGCTTCTCGGCGGAACCGGTGAGGTAGCCATCGGTCTGTTCGTGCTGCCCTTCGCCGAACAAGCGGAAAGAGCCGATCTCGCCGGTATCGACCCGACCGCCGCCGGAGAAAGTGTTGAAGCTGCCGACGGTGCCGTAAGCGTCGAGATCGAAATGGTTCAGCGGATCCTTCGACAGGAAGCCGACGGTACCGCCGAAAGTCGCCTTGCCGATGGTGCTGGCAGTGCCGGGGCCACGATCGATCTCGGCCTCTTGCAGCGCATGGGCGATGAACAGCGAGGAAGTGGTGTGGTGCAGATCCTGCGAATCGCCGAAAGGAATACCGTCGAAGGTGACGTTATATTGCCCATCCTGAAAGCCGCGAATCTCCATGGTTTCGGCCTTGCCGATGCCAGGGCCGTTGGGATTCTGAGACCAGACGCTGGGCTGGAACTTGATGATGTCATCGACGCTGGCGAGCGGGACGATGTTATTGGCGATGAATTCCGACTGGATCACCGAGGTCGGCTGCGTGACGTCGAGCGGCATCGAGGACGGCGCCAGCGTCTGGGCATGCGCGATTACGGTGATGCTCGCTTGGTCCGAACCGGAATCCGCGCTGGTTTGCGCGGCAGCGGGATAGGCAAAAGCCGTAAGCGAAACCGCGCTGAGAAGAATGGCAAGACGCATAAACAACCCCCTGATTGCGAATTGGGGGGCGGTAGAATCCGCTCGTGAAACGGCGGTGACAGAATGATTGCGGTTTCTTGACAGGGCCGATCGATACGATCGTTTGCATTCCCGAGCCTATCCGGTCTGGCCCTCGACCACTTGCGCCGCTTCCTTGGCGGCTTTGCGATCGCCGAACCACATGATCAGCAGCGTACCTTCGAACAGCATCCACATCGGCACCGCCAGCATCAGCGCCGAGGCAACGTCGGGCGGGGTCAGCATCACCGCGATCACGACGATGCCCAGAATGACATAGCGGCGCGCGCCCACCATCTGCCCACGGCTGACGAGGCCCGCGCGG
>JAMFSI010000047.1 GCA_026225215.1 Sphingomonas palustris
CGGCGGTCGCCTTCGCGCTCGAGCATAATCCGGACCTGATCGCCGCGCGCGAGCGGAGCGAGGCCGCGAAAATCGACGTGCGGACCGCAGGCGCTGCGCGTTTGCCCAAGCTCAGCCTGTTCGCCGATAGCCTCTACGGCAATTATTTCGGGACATTGTCGATCATTGGCTACGGCAATTTGAATGGCATTCTGCCGCAATCGGGCACGACCGCCGATGTCGGGGTGCGCGCCACCATCCCGCTCTATCAAGGCGGTCGGCCCACCGCGCAGGTTCGCCAGGCCCAGGCTCGGGAAGGCGCAGCGCTCGAAGACGAGATCGGCTCGGAGCGGTCGGTGATTGCGCAGGTCCGCGCCGCTTTCTCCGCTTATCAGGCGGCCATTGCGATCACCCAATCGAGCGAGACCGCGGTCGATGCCGCCAAGCTGAGCCTGGAAGGCGTGCGCGCGGAAAACAGCGTCGGCAATCGCACCATCCTCGATATTCTCAATGCCGAACAGGAGCTGGTCAACGCCCAGCAGCAATTGGCGACGGCGCGGCGCAATGCCTATGTCGCAGGTTTTTCCTTGCTGGCGGCAATGGGCAAGGCCGAAGCGCGCGATCTCGGGCTTGACGGCGGCACGCTTTACGATCCCAATCCGCATTACCGCGCCGCCAAGGCGACGCTGTGGGACTGGGGCTCCGACCCCACTCCGGTGGCTGGGTCGACTCGCACCGTTGACACACCGACGCAGGATGGGTCTATTCCGAAAGAATGATTTCGCTCGCGATACCTGTTACAGCCGTTGGCAGAATCAGCGCGACTTTATAGGATTTATTGATGCGCCAGCCCGGTGAACCATCCGTTGATGAAATTCTTGATTCGATCAAGAAAGTCATCGCGCGCGACAATCGCGTGGGCGCCACCGGGCGCGACACCCGCGAAAATACCGTTACCCCGCCTGTTGTCGCGCCCTCGCCCGCCGTTAGTGTCGTGCACGATGATGACGTGCTGGACCTGGCGATGTCTGAGCAATTTCTCGATTCGGAGGATCACGATGATCCCGGCACCGCTAGCCTCGACGATGGCGAAGCCGCTCCGCTGGTCACCGCCCAATCGCGCTCCGCGATGCGCGAATCGCTGGCGGCATTGGCCATGATGGCCAAGCCGGGCGCCAGTCCGCAGATCGTCCGCTCGGGGAAAACCTCGCTGGAAGAATTGACTCGCGAGTTGCTGCGCCCGGCGCTCGCCGAGTGGCTCGATCAGCATCTGCCCGCGATGGTCGAGCGCATGGTGGCCAGCGAAATTGCACGGATCGTCGGCAAGAAGCCCTAAGCTTCCGCACCGATTATTCGCTGATCATGGCCAAGCCCGACCCCGCCGCGCTCGATCCGTCGCGCTATCCTTTCCAGTGCCAGATCGCCACGCGGTTCGGTGATCTCGACACCAATTTGCATCTCAATAACGTCGCGCTGGCAGGGATCTGCGAAGATTCACGCGTGCGGTTCCACCGCGCCTCGGGCTATCATGGCGCGCTCGGCGCAATGACGACGATGGTTGCCAGCTTCAGCATCGAATATTTGGGTCAGGCCTATTACCCCCAGCCGGTCGATGGCCACGTCGCCATCGCCAAATTGGGACGCACCAGCTACGTGCTCCATCAACTGCTGATGCAAGAGGGCCGGGTGGTGAGCTTTGCCCAGTCGATCCTGGTTTGCATCGCCGATAATCGACCTGCCGCTATTCCCGCAGCGTTTGTCGATAGCACCGCTGAATGGATGTTACGGATATGACGGCAAATTCGGATGAACTCGCCCGCGCGGCGGAGGCGCTGGCAACAGCCGGCGGCGATGGCATTCGCCGCCATATCTTCCTCTGCGCCGAGCCGCAGAAGGGCGAATGCTGTTCGCTCGCAGTCGGGGCGCCGGCCTGGCGCTATCTGAAAAAGCGGCTCAAGGAACTCGGGCTGGATCGCGATGGTGGCATCGCTCGCACCAAGGCCGACTGCCTAAAGATCTGCTCGGCGGGGCCGATCGCCGTGGTCTGGCCCGATGGCGTGTGGTACCATAGCTGCACCGAACCGGTGCTCGAACGCATCATTCAGGAGCACCTGGTCGGCGGGGTCCCGGTGGAGGATTTTCGCCTGCGCCCGGCCGCTTCCCGCGAAGATTTCGCGCCAGATATTTAATCCCCATCAAACCCGAGCCGACCAGCATCACCGCGCCAGCGAGTAAGGCCGCGACGACGTAGCGCCGGATCGCTGCATATCCTGCGTGGCTCGCCGCCAGCCGCAACGCCACCACCACCAGGGCGACCGTCGCCGCCATCAGCCAGCGCATAACGCGGCGAAAACGCATCCATGCATAAGCGGCGATCTCGGGGTCGGTGGCCATGCGGAGCGGCATGGGCGGCGGAGGCCGCGGAGGCAAGACAGGAACCCGGATGGCCGGCGGAGGTTGGGAGTCCGGTGGCGGGATATAATTCCCATCGCTCCCGCGATCCGCTGGCCATTTTGTCCGACCAGTGGCATAATCGCGGCATAATATAATCAGGAGAGAGCAGCCATGACGATTGCGCGTCTGATTCAGGGCCGTTCGGTGCAGATGATCCGCTGCACGGGCCAGACTTCCGTCCGCGATGCGGTGGCCTTGTTGGCCGACAAGCGCATCGGTGCGATGCCGGTGTTCGATGGCGATCATATCTGCGGAATCTTTTCCGAACGTGATGTCATCCATCAATTGCGCGAGCTGGGCCCGACGATGCTCGAACGCACCGTCAGCGAGTTGATGACCGCACCGCCAATCACCGTCAGCCCGGAGACGGCGGCGCTGGATGCGCTGACGCTGATGACGCGGCGCCGCATCCGCCATTTGCCGGTCGTCAGCGATGGCAAGGTGATCGATTTCATCTCGATCGGCGATCTGGTCAAATACCGTATCGATCTGGTCCAGTCGGAAGCCGAGGCGATGCGGACCTTTATCCAGATGGCCTGATCAGCCAGACATCTGGAGAGGAGCTATGGAAGGAGCTCTTGTGGCCGGGGCCATGGGAGCCTACATTCCTGGTATGGACCAAACCACCGCCTCGCCTTCCCTCACGCTTAGCCCCTCGGCCGCCGCGCGGGTGGCCGCCATTGCCGCCAAGCAAGGCGCGCCCGCGATCCTGCGGCTGGCAGTGGACGGCGGCGGTTGCTCGGGCTTTCAATATCGCTTCGGCATGGCCGAGACTGCAGATGCGGACGATCTCGTCACCGAAACCGATGGGGTGCGTCTGGTCGTCGATCCGGTCAGCCTGGATCTCGTTGCCGGCTGCGTCGTCGATTACGTCGAATCGCTCGGCGGCTCGGCGTTCAAGGTCGAAAACCCGAATGCCACGGCCGGCTGCGGGTGCGGTTCCAGTTTCGCGATCTAGAAGCGCCCGCATTGAAAATCGCCACGTTCAATATCAATGGTATCAAGGCGCGCCTGCCGCGCCTGCTCGAATGGCTCGAGGAAACCCGGCCCGACGTCGCCTGCCTGCAGGAGATCAAGACCCAGGATGAGGGTTTTCCGGAAGCCGATCTGGCCCGCATCGGCTATCAGGCGATCTGGCACGGCCAGAAAGGCTTCAACGGCGTCGCCATCCTGGCTGCTGGCTCCAAACCACTGGAAATTCAACGCGGACTGGCGGGTGAAGCCGAGGACGAGCACAGCCGCTATCTCGAAGCCGAGGTCTTCGGACTGCGCATCGCCTGCATTTACCTGCCCAATGGCAATCCCCAGCCCGGGCCGAAATTCGATTATAAATTGCGCTGGATGAAGCGGTTACGCGCACGCATGGCGGAAATCGCCGCCGAGGAAGTGCCCGCCATCGTCACCGGCGACTACAACATCATCCCTCATGACAGCGATGTCTGGGCGGTGGCCGCCATGGCCGACGACGCGCTGATGCAGCCCGCCTCCCGCGATGCCTATGCCCGATTGCTCGGCGACGGCTGGACCGACGCCCTCGCCACCCATTACCCGCGCGGCGGCATCTGGACTTTCTGGGATTATCAGGCCGGAGCCTGGCAACGAGATCACGGCTTCCGTATCGATCACGCGCTGCTGTCACCCGAACTGGCTGATCGGCTGATCGCTTGTGGCGTCGACAAGGACCATCGCGGGCGAGAAAAGGCCAGCGATCATGCGCCGGTCTGGGTTACGCTGCGCGCTAATTAAAAATTAGAGCGATAAAAAGGTTTTCTGGGGCTTTTTGCCCCAGACCCCGTTTACTGTCGCCGTTGTGGATCGTTCCAGCCGGGCGCAAATTCGTAGCGCCCTGGGCTTTATAGCCGCTTCGCGGTGGAGCGTAGCAGGACGGGGAGCCGAAGGCCCCCCGTAATTGTCTTAGCGATAAAAGATATGGTGATCGATTTGAGTCACCCGCGCCTTGGTCATACGCCAGCCGGGGGAAACCCGCGCAGCGTGAAAGAACAACGCGCCCTCGGCAGGGCTTTGCCAGCTGCCGGCATCGGCGATCCTGGCCAGCGCGACCGCCCTTTGCCACATGCGCGACTGGTGATCGACGCTGGGCATCGCGGAACCGTGCACGAAGGAGAATTGCGAAGGCTGGGTAACCACGCCGCAATAGCTGGAGGGGAAACGCCCGGACTTCGTCCGCGCAATAATCACGCGACCTACGGCCAGCTGGCCTTCCAGCGATTCGCTCTTGGCCTCGAAATATATCGCGCCCGCCAGGCATTTCATTTCACCCGTCAGATCGGTCGTTGCGGGTTGCTCCGCCACCAATTCCTCGAGCGACGCTGCCACGACCGCTGCCGGAGCGCGGCTGTCGGTGGTATTCAGTTCGGAGCGAGGAAGGGGCTGGATGCCTTCGTCAGCCGCACTGTGGGGCTGAACATCCGCTGTCAGCGGCTGAGCGGCGGGAGCGGCAAATCCGGCTTCATTCGAAACCGGAACAGTGGGACCAGAAACGCGGCTGGCCGCTGCATGTTCGGCAGCTGCGCTGGAACCAGCGGCGCCAAACAGAGTTACCATAAGCGTAGCGACGATAGAAATGCCGCTGGCCCGATTCAAAAGCTTACTCATTCGTTCGTTTTCTAAGGCGGTGGGCGCACCAAGACACAGGCCGCGCAAATCAGCGGCCCGAAATCGGGTCGCCAGGTCACGGAAAAGCCTGCCGGCTGCCCCCCGTCTGCGTGCTTGCCTGCCGACCTAAGTGTCAGCGGACCGCCTGCGCGTGGTGGAGCGAATCCCCTTTATGATGCAGTGCAACAAGTCAATGTTCACTGATGGTTAATCCGATGAACCGTTCCCCCCGCGCGATATCCAGTTCGACAATCCATAGGTCGCGGTCCTGTTCGCGGCGGCGTTCGAGGTAGGTTGGCAGCGCTGTCGGATCTTGCGGATCATCGCGCCTGGAAAGGTGCCAGGTTCGGCTGCCGTCGGCCTGGGGCATTCGCTCGTAAACCCTCGAATTCGCGCCATTTTCTATAAGAACGACAAGGATCGAGCCCGAGTCGGGCTCTCCCTTGGCGAGCACCGTCGCAAATCCGCCCTCGCTCGAAACCTGGCGGATCAGGGCGGAAACCTCCAGGGCGGCGGGTAGCCGAGTACTCACGCGCGCACCTCGCTTAGTTAACAATCGATCAGGGCGCGAAAGCGCGCGCATAGCCCTCAAGGCCCGACAAGGCGATATGCGAGCGCATGAAGGTGCCGGTGCCGCGACCGATCTCCTCTTCCTCGTCATCGATCAACCGCGCCTCGGCGACCAGCACCCGGCGCCGACCGCTGATCCAGCGCCCTTCGGCATAGACACGGCCACCCCGGATGGGTCTTGAGAAATGCAGATTGAACGAGGTCGTCAGCAGAAACCGGTCCGTCACCAGGGTATTGGCGGCATAAAAGGCGGCATCATCGAGCATTTTGAAATAGATCGTGCCATGGGCCGCCCCGGCCGCGTGAAAACAGCTAGGATCGACATCGAAGGCGATGCGCGTGGCGCCTTCGCCGGTGATCGTCAGCTCCGAGCGGAATAAATTGTTGATCGGTGCCGAAACGTAAAGGCTTTCGAGCGCACGCCAATGAAGCTGCGCACCGGCCACGGGCGCCGGCCCGGTCGAGGCCACCGAAATCTGTGCCTCCCCCTTTACTGGCTTTATCTCAGGCGGCATCGCGATCGATGACGTTGGACAAGAGGCCGTACAATGCTTCGTCGCTCAGAGCCTGTGTAAGAGCGCCATGCATACGATCATCGCGCATCATCCGCGAAATCGCCGCCAGCGCATGAAGATGCGCCGCTCCAGCCTGCTCGGGCGAGAGCAGGCCGAAAATCAGATCGACCGGCATATCATCGGCCGCGTCGAATATGACCGGAGATTTGAGCCGCAGAAACACCGCGACCGGCTCACCAAGATGCGGCATGCGGGCATGGGGAATGGCCACGCCGCGGCCAAATCCGGTACTGCCCAGCAGTTCACGCGCCCGGATCCGCTGTAGAACCATATCGCGGTCCAGCCCATAGACGCTGGCGAAACGGCTGGCCAACTGTTCGATGATCGCAGCTTTGCCATCGGCATGGATGGTGCCCACGGCTTCGGGAAGGAGGGTGAAAAGGGCCATCATCGCCAATCGTCGAATCGCCTGTTAATCCGCACGCCGTGACATCAGCGCACCGTCACCTGCGACGTGCCCCGGCCCGCAGCTTCAGCCCTATTCCTGAAAATCGGTAGCCAAATCCGGACCTGCCAGACCATCGGCGGCAAAGCCCATGGTCAGCAAGCCGAGGCATGTCAGGACGGTTCAACCCAGCCGATCGAGCCATCGCCGCGCCGATAGACCATATTATGCTTGCCAGTGCCAGCATTTTTGAAAAGCAAAGCATTGGTATTCCGCAGATCCAGCATGATGACCGCATTTGAAACCGTCGCTTCGGGGACATCCACCCGCATTTCGGCAATGACCAGCGGCGCATCCTGGACGACTTCTTCGGCCTCGGTCTCGTGTTCGGCAAAGATCGTATAGGATGCATCTTCCTCGCGCACGGCGTGAACGGTCTGATGATCCTTGAGCCGCCGATGGTGACGCCGCAGCTGGGTGTCGATCTTCTCGACGGCCTGATCCAGCGCCTGGTGCGCATCACTCGCCAGCCCGGCTGCTTTCAGGATCAATCCGTGCCGGACATGGGTGATGATATCGCAGCGGAAAAACCCGCCGGGCGCCTTGCCGAAGGTGACCGCGGAAGACAGCGCCCGGCTGAAATGCTTCTCGACGATCGCCCCCAATCGCTCTTCCGAATGGCTGCGCAGGGCTTCACCGGTTTCGATCTGGTGGCCAGAAATGCGAATGTCCATGGATCGAAAACTCCTTCAGTCAAAAATAGGGACGGCAATCAAAAATGAGGGTCTGGCAAAAATGAGCGTGTGGCGGAAAAATCGGGTTCCCAATTCCTCGGAAACTCACGTAAAAACAAAAAGTTCGACCAGGCTAACAGAAATCCTCGCTCGTCCTACATCAATTGAGCCGCTAACTGAGCCACAGGGGATTTTTCACGCTTTCGAGAAACGCGGCATGGGCCGCCAATTCGGCATCGCTGGCGGCAAAATTCCGCGCGGGTCGAAATTGCCTGTCACGCGTCACGGCAACCACCGTGTCCAGCAGCGCTTCGCCACGATCCGCCGCCAGTTCCAACCCGATCTGCCGGCCGCCGGTCAGTTCGACATAGACCTGCGCCAGCAATTCGGAATCGAGCAGCGCGCCGTGGCGGGTGCGGTGGCTGCGATCGATGCCATAGCGCGAGCACAAAGCATCGAGCGACAGCTTGGCGCCGGGATGGCGCACCCGCGCCAGTGCCACGGTGTCGATCATCCGGCTCTTGCAGACCGCTTCCCTGCCGCAATTCGCCAGCTCGCGATTGAGAAAGCCGAAATCGAAGCCGGCATTATGCGCGACCAGCGGAGAATCGCCGATGAAGGCGAGCAGATCTTCCGCCCGCTCATGAAAGCGCGGCTTATCGGATAGAAAAATCGCGCTCAAGCCATGCACCGCTTCAGCAGCCGCCGGCATATCGCGTTCCGGGTTGAAATAGGCGTGAAATGTTTCACCCGTGACGACGCGATTGACCATTTCGATGCAACCGATCTCCACCATGCGATCGCCACTCTGGGGATCTAGACCGGTCGTTTCGGTGTCAAAAATGATCTCGCGCATTCGTTCAGCTATCTACCGCATGCCCGCTAGACGCAAGCGAGCGGACAAGTGTTATTTTTGACCTTCTTTTATCGGAAAAGCAAGGATTAGCCGGGGATCCAGGAGATGCAGACCCCGAATTCCGACCTATGACCGCCCCCGCCGTAAACGTCTGACGAGATCACGCACGATCTGCTCGGTTTCACCCAGCGACATACCTGTATCGATCACAAAATCGGCCCGCGCCCGTTTTTCCGCGTCGGGGACTTGCAGAAGCAGGATCGATTCGAATTTCTCAGCCGTCATGCCGGGGCGGGCCAGCACGCGCTCGCGCTGGGCGGCGGCGGGCGCTGAGACCACGGCGACGCCGTTCACTTGTTGCCAGCCGCCTTTTTCGTAAAGCAATGGGATATCGAAGACGATCAGCGGAGCCTCGGCCTGTTCGCGCAGGAAGCGCGAGCGGGCTTCGGCCACGGCGGGATGGACGATGGCTTCGAGCCGCTTCAGCGCCTCGGTATCGCCGAAAACCGCAGCGCCGAGTTTAGCCCGGTCGAGGCCGTTGGGGCCGGTCGTGCCGGGAAATGCCACCTCGATCGCCGGCAGCAACTCACCCGCTGGGCCTTGCAGCCGATGCACTTCGGCGTCGGCATCGAACACCGGTACCCCGGCCGCGCGAAACATCGCCGCTACCGCCGACTTGCCCATGCCGATCGAGCCGGTGAGGCCGAGGATATAGGGGCCTTCGTCAGTTTCTTGCGGTTCGATACTCATGCGGTCAGCAATCGGCGCAACTCGTCGTCACCATCAGTCGGGGGATCGGCGCGGTAAAAGCGACGAAACGCCTCGCGCGCCTGGCCAACCAGCATTTCCAGCCCATCATGCCGGCGCAGCCCGCGTGCCGCAGCATCGCGCAGCAGCGGCGTTTCGCGAGGATAAGTGATGATATCGTAGACGACAGCGTCACCACGCAGGCTTGCTACCGACAATGGCAACTCGGGAAATCCGGCCATACCCAGCGATGATGAATTAACAACCATCGCGCTGGCATCGGCCAACCGTTGCGCCTCGGCCCAATCGACGCTGATCACCTCGCAACCGGCAACAATGGCGGCCAGATCGGCGAGCAGACGGTCAGTACCTGCCTGGGTACGATTGACGATCGCCAGCTTGCGCGCGCCCAGCTCGACCAGCCCGGCGATAACCGCAGCCGCGGCACCGCCCGCGCCAAGCACCGTGGCCATCTCACCCGACAGATCGACCTTGGCGATCGGTTCGAGAAAACCCGGCAGATCGGTGTTTTCACCGGTCAAACTGCCGTCGTCCTCGACGATCACGGTATTGACCGCGCCCAGCGCCTGGGCAGCTGGGGTAAGATGATCCACGCATTGGAAACAGGCCCGCTTATGCGGCATCGTCGCCTGGACACCGGTGAAACCGAGCGCCGCCATGCCGCGTAGCGCTTGTGGAACCCTGCCTTCCCGGACCGGGAGACGGACATAATCGCCATCGATACCCAGTCGCCGCAGCCAATAGCCGTGAATTATCGGCGATTTCGATTGCGCCACCGGCCAGCCGATGAGCCCCGCCAGCAGCGGCCGGGGCCGGTCATCGCTCAGAATCATGGCACCAACAACCCGATATCGCGCAGTGCCGCCAGAACCGGGAGCAATGGCATCCCCAGCACTGTGAACTGGCTGCCCTCGATATGCTGGAACAATTGAACGCCCATCGCTTCGATCCGGAAAACCCCAACGCAACCCGCCACTTGCGGCCATTCCGCGTCGAGATAGCGCGCGATGAAAGCCTCGGATAGCGGGCGCACGCGCAGTATCGCCCGATCGGCGATTTGCCAGAGCAGGCGATCGTCGCGCAGCAATGCAGCGGCGCTGTGCAAGGTCATTTCCTTGCCTGAAAACCAGCGCAGATGGCTCGCTGCCTCTTCGCGCGAGCCGGGCTTGGCGAACCGGCGGCCAGCGACTTCCACTAGTGAATCGCTGCCCAGCACCAACCTGCCTGGTTGTGCTCGCGCCACCGCTTCGGCCTTGGCTCGCGCCAGTGCCGCTGCGATCTCGTCGGGCTCGGCATCGGCCATGCCCGCCTCGATCGCCCGCTCATCGACATCGGCGGGGCAAGCGTCATGCGGCACCCCTGCGGCATCGAGCATGGCGCGGCGTGACGCGCTGCGAGAAGCGAGGACAAGTCTGGGCATAATTTCGGGCATAAGATTTAAACCGGCTTTGTTCCCAAGGACTTATTGGCGACTGGTGCTTCCCGCTCCTTGAGCAGATTGATGATGGCAGCGGCGGTTTCCTCGATCGATCGGCGGGTGACATCGATCACCGGCCAGCCATTGTCAGCGAACATCCGCCGGGCAAATTGCACTTCGCTGTTGACGTGCGTGACATCGACATAAGCGGTATCGGGCGCCTGATTGAGCGTCAGCAAGCGATTGCGCCGGACCTGAATCAGCCGCTCGGGCGCGGTGGTCAGCCCGACCACCAGCGGCGAGCGCAAACCGTACAGCGCGGAGGGTGGCGGACTTTCGACCACGATCGGAATATTGGCGACCTTGTAGCCGCGATTGGCGAGATAAATGCTGGTCGGCGTCTTGGAACTACGCGACACCCCGGCCAGAACGATATCGGCCTGCTCCCAATCCTCCCAGGCGACGCCGTCATCATGAGCGATGGTGAACTGGATCGCTTCGACCCGGGCGAAATAAGCGGCATCGAGCGCGTGCTGGCGCCCCGGTCGCGCCTTGGCCTGCTGGCCAAGCATGTCTTCGAGCGCACCGAGCACCGCATCGAGCGCCGGCACCGCCGGCAAGCCCATGGCGCGGCAGCGATCCTCGAGCAGCCCGCGAATCTCGTGGCTGACCATGGTGAACAGCACCAGCCCCGGATTGGCGGCAATATCGGCGAGAATCCGGTCGAGATGCTGCTGCGAGCGCACCATCGGCCAGAAATGCCGGATCACATCGGCATCATCGAATTGCGACAGCGCCGCCTTGGCAATCATCTCCAGCGTCTCGCCAGTGGAATCGGACAGCAAGTGTAGATGCAAACGGGGCATAGACGGCTTTCGCGGCGCTCACGCGCCCAGGGGAGAACGGTTGTGGAGAACTGCAGGCATAAACCACGGGACGAGCACAGTGACAACTTTTGCGCCGCAAGCGCCCCCCGCTAACCGGGCAGCCATCCGACATTTCCGGACAAGTGGACAAGCCCATCCACAGGTTGGGGAAAGCAGGGATAAGCTTTGCTTGACGCGAAACTGTCACGATTCGTCCGCCGCTTTGATCTGTTCAGCCCGGCACAAATCGGGCAAGGCGCCGCAATCCCCAATATCCACAGACCAACTACCCTCAACATCCTATTAAGAATCTTTTATTTAGTAGAACGGACCATCGCGATGCCCGGCCCTTTGCTTAACACCCTGCGTGGTGAAAATCTGGCTCAGCGGCCGATCTGGCTGATGCGCCAGGCCGGGCGGTATCTCCCGGAATACCGGGCTTTGCGGGCAGAAAAGGGCGGATTCCTGGCGCTCGTCTACGATGCCGCCGCTGCCGCCGAGGTCTCCTTGCAACCCATCCGGCGGTTTGGCTTCGATGGGGCAATCCTGTTTTCGGACATCCTGATCGTGCCCTATGCCATGGGCCAGGATCTGCAATTCCTTATCGGTGAGGGACCGGCGCTGTCACCTCGGCTGGTGGATACCGCGCTAAGCAGCCTGCAAGCCATCCCTGAGCGCCTCGCGCCGATTTATAAGACCGTGGCGAGGGTCAAAGCGGAATTAGGCCCTCAGCAGACCCTCCTGGGCTTTGCCGGCAGCCCCTGGACTATAGCCACCTATATGGTCGCTGGTGAGGGTAGCCGCGACCAGCATGAGGCCCGCGCGATGGCTTATCGCGATCCGCTTGCTTTTCAGGCGATCATCGATGCCATCGTCGGAGTAACCGTCGACTATCTCAGCGGCCAGATCGATGCCGGCGCCGAGGCGGTACAATTATTCGACAGCTGGGCCGGGACATTGGCGCCGGCGGAATTCGCCCGCTGGGTCATCGCACCGAACGCGGCGATCGTGACCGCGCTGAAGGCCCGGCATCCGACGGTGCCGGTGATCGGCTTTCCCAAAGGTGCCGGCGAGAAACTGCCCGCCTATGCCCGCGAGACCGGCGTCGATGCCATCGGTCTTGACGAAACCATCGATCCGCTATGGGCCGCCGCGGCTCTGCCACCAGGCTTACCCGTGCAGGGTAATCTCGATCCCTTGCTGTTGCTGGCAGGCGGCGCCGAACTGGAGCGCCAGGCGCACGCTGTACTTGAAGCTTTCGCCGATCGACCGCATATCTTCAATCTGGGTCACGGCATCGGCCAATTCACACCGATCGCGCATGTCGAACAATTGCTTGGCGTGGTGCGTGACTGGCGGAAATAGATTATCGTTGTGAGATGCTCTGGGTATTTTCCATGATTTATCTCTGGCTGAAAGCCGGCCATATCATCTTCGTGATCTTCTGGATGGCGGGACTGTTCATGCTGCCACGCTATTTCGTCTACCATCAGGAAACCGCCCCCGGCTCGCCCGAAAATGCTGTGTGGGTCGATCGCGAAGGCAAGCTGCTGAAGATCATCCTGTGGCCGGCCCTGGTGATGGTCTGGCTATTCGGACTATCGCTGGCGTTAACCATCGGAGCCTTTGGCCAGCCGTGGTTTCACTTGAAATTGGCGGCGGTATTGGGGCTGACCTTTTACCATGTTTGGCTGGCTCGCTATGCGCAGGCTCTGGCTCGCGGCGAGCGCCGTCTGACCGGTAAGCGATTGCGCCTGCTGAATGAAATCCCCGGGGCGGCGGCGGCGGTGATTGTCGTTTTGGTAGTGGTGAAGCCGTTTTAAAGGGGGAAGACCTGGGGCTTGTGGCCCCAGACCCCCATTACGTCTCCTGACGCCTGGGTGGCGCAATACGGCTCCGTTCGGGCTTCGCTCTCGTCGGAAGACATAATGGGAGCGCGAGGGCCTGTGGTCCTCGCATCTTAATTAATATAATATATTCAATATCTTATACGAAAATACAGCAACTCAATTGACCCAAAGCCCCAATCGGCCTAAGGGGAACACCACTTCGGCATCGGCTGTGCGGTATATCCCGCAGCCAGGTCTGCTTTCTCCAAGCCCTTAGACCTCCGGCCAAGTTAGACACATCTGGAATTACGACATGCATTTAAAAGATTTGAAAAAGAAGACTTCGGCCGAGCTGGTCGAAATGGCCGAGGAATGGGGCGTCGAGAGCGCTTCGACGATGCGCCGGCAGGATTTGATGTTCGCCATTCTCAAGGAGATGGCGGAGGATGGCGAAGATATTCTCGGCATCGGCACGATCGAAGTGTTGCCGGATGGCTTCGGCTTTCTGCGCAGCCCAGAGGCGAATTATCTCGCCGGGCCCGATGATATTTATGTGTCGCCGAACCAGGTGCGCAAATGGGGTCTGCGGACGGGTGATACCGTCGAGGGCCATGTTCGCGCGCCGAAGGATGGCGAGCGCTATTTTGCGATCACCAAGCTGATCAGCGTCAATTTCGATGATCCCGAGGCGGTGCGTCACCGGGTCAATTTCGACAATCTGACGCCGCTTTATCCGAACGAACGTTTGCGACTCGATTCGGTCGATCCCACGGTCAAGGACAAGTCGGCGCGAGTGATCGATCTGATCAGTCCGCAAGGCAAAGGCCAGCGCGCGTTGATTGTCGCCCCGCCGCGCACCGGTAAGACGGTATTGCTGCAGAACATGGCGAAGGCGATCACCGACAACCATCCGGAAGTCTTCCTGATCGTGCTGCTGGTGGATGAGCGGCCCGAGGAAGTGACCGACATGCAGCGCTCGGTGAAGGGCGAGGTGATTTCCTCGACCTTCGACGAGCCGGCTCAGCGCCACGTTCAGGTGGCCGAGATGGTGATCGAGAAGGCCAAGCGCCTGGTCGAACACAAGCGCGATGTCGTCATCCTGCTCGACTCGATCACCCGTCTGGGTCGGGCTTACAATACTGTGGTGCCCAGCTCCGGTAAGGTGCTCACCGGCGGTGTCGACGCCAACGCCCTGCAGCGGCCCAAGCGCTTCTTCGGCGCGGCGCGTAATATCGAGGAAGGCGGCTCACTATCGATCATCGCTACTGCCCTGATCGATACCGGCAGCCGCATGGACGAAGTGATCTTCGAAGAATTCAAGGGTACCGGTAACTCGGAAATCATCCTCGATCGCAAGGTCTCCGATAAGCGCATCTTCCCGGCGCTGGATGTCGGCAAGTCCGGTACCCGTAAGGAAGAACTGCTCGTACCGAAAGATCAGCTGTCGAAGATGTGGGTGCTGCGTCGCATTCTCATGCAGATGGGCACGATCGATGCGATGGAATTTCTGCTCGACAAGATGAAGGATTCGAAATCGAACGAAGACTTCTTTGCGACGATGAATCAATAGGGAAGACTTGGGGCCAGAGGCTCCAAACCCCGTTTCTGTCGTTGTTGCGTGTCTGTTCGGCGCTGCGCTCGGTCGCAGCGCCGCAGGCTTTATTGCCGCTTTGCGGCGTGGCGTAGCTCTGAGTTGGCACGTAACGCAGACAGGATTGGGAGCGCGAGGGCCTGTGGCCCTCGCACCTTCACTGTATTACCTCAAATTAGCTTCGAAAAACGCTTTGGTCCGCTCATCCGCCAATGCGGCGCCCTTCACATCGTGCCGGGCTCCGAAGGTGTCGGCAAAGCCGTGGTCGAGCCCTTCGTAATCAAGCAAGGTCACATGCGGATTGCCATCCAGTCCCTCATGCATCGCCTTTTGCACGGCCGCAGGGACATGGCCATCGGCGGTGGGTATATGCAAGAGCAGGGGCTTCGCGATGGCAGCGGCTTCGTTGAGCATCTGGTCGATGCCGACGCCGTAATAGCCGACCGAGGCGTCGATATCGGTTCGTGTCGAGGTCATATACGCGATTTTCCCGCCCATGCAGAAGCCGACCAGCCCGACCTTGGCGACATCTTGTTCGCGGCGAATCCAGTGGATCACTGCTTCGATATCCTGGATGCCCAGGAAGAAATCATGCTTCATCATCAGAGCGACACCTTGCTGGAATTCTTCCGGCACATCGGGGTTCAACTCCACACCTGGCTGCTGTCGCCAGAAGACGTCGGGTGCTACGGCAAGGTAGCCTAGCGCGGCCCAATCCTCGGCCTTTTGGACGATGCCGGGATTCACTCCGAAAATTTCCTGAATGACGATGATCGCACCCCGCGGCGTATTGGCAGGCTTCGCGACATAGGCGGGAATGGTACCGGAATGGTCCAGGGTGGGGATTTGGCTGTTCGTGGCCATGGGCGAGTCTCCTGAAAATCGGGTGCAGGGGTGAGGTATGCGCACTTGGTGGACTTTGCCAAGCCTGTGTGTCAGCCTTGTATTAGAAACCGCGCTCACGGTCATCGTTGGTGTTGCTTGCGCAGGGAGTTGCTCGATGAAGGTCAATGTTGAGGTGGAGTGCACCCCGGAGGAAGCGCGCAGGTTTCTGGGGCTGCCCGATGTGACCAAGGCGAATGAGGCCTATGTCGAGGGTGTGACCAAGGCGATGCAAGGTGCGGTGGGAGCCGAGCAATTGCAGGAATATGCCAAGCAATTGGCGCCGATGGGGCAAATGGGGTTGAAGCTGTTTCAGCAATTCATGGAGAGCGGCGCCAATTTCGGCAAAACGAAGTAGCGCTTTAATAGCGGAAGCCGTCTAGCGAAGCGGCCATGGCTGACACGATCTTTGCAATATCGAGTGGAGCGCTGCCTGCGGCGATCGCCGTGGTCCGCATCAGTGGGCCGAAAGCGGGTCAGGCTCTGCAGGCGATGAGCGGCAGCGTGCCTCAGCCGCGCCGGGCCGCGCTCAAGAGCCTGCGTGGCGAAGACGGCGATGTTCTCGATCGCGCTATGGTGGTTTGGCTACCGGGGCCGGCTACCGTCACCGGAGAGGATGTGGCGGAGTTGCATTGCCATGGCAGTCGTGCGGTGGTCGCCGCGGTGCTGGCTGCTCTGGCAAAGATGCCGGGATTGCGATCGGCTGAGGCTGGAGAATTCACCCGCCGCGCCTTTGCCAATGGCCGCATCGATCTCGCTGAGGCGGAAGGGCTGGCCGATCTGTTGACTGCGGAAACCGAATTGCAGCGCCGTGCGGCGATGGCGATGGCCGGCGGTGACTTTTCGCATGTCGTCGATGATTGGCGGCAGCGTCTGCTGGCTGCTTCGGGACAAGTAGAGGCCGTGCTCGATTTTGCGGACGAGGACGATGGGGCTGTTTTACCGCCTGCATTCACCCATGAACTGTCCGCGCTCGGTGCGGAGTTATCCGATTGGCTCGGGCGCCCGCGTGCCGAAGTCTTGCGCGAGGGCTATCGTGTGGTGATCGCGGGGCCGCCCAACGCAGGCAAGAGCACGCTGTTCAATGCCCTGGTCGAGGACGAAGCGGCGATCACCGCGCCGCTCGCCGGCACGACACGTGATGTGTTGACGCGACCGGTGGCTTTGTTCGGCATTCCCTTTATCTTCGTCGACACCGCTGGCCTGCGCGACGAGACCGGGGATGCGATCGAGGCCATTGGGGTAGAGCGGGCGAGGCAGGCGGCGGCCGGCGCTGATCTGGTGTTGTGGCTGGGCCCGGAGGGTGAGGGACCGACTGGTAGCTGGGAGATCGATGCCCAGATCGATCGCGCTGACCGACCGCGAAAGCACAGCTCCCGCCATTACTTGTCCGCAGTGACGGGCGAAGGCATGCCAAGCTTGCGTGCAGACCTGATCGCCACCGCGCAAGCCTCCATGCCTCAGCCAGGTGCAGCGGCACTCAACGCGCGGCAACATGGCTTACTCGCCCAGGCCGGTGGCGCTTTGATGCGGGCCACGGGCCTTGATGATCCGTTGCTGGTGGCAGAGGAGTTGCGGCTGGCTCGCCGCGCTTTCGACAGCCTTTTGGGCCGAACCACGACCGAGGATATGCTCGATTCGTTATTCGGGCGCTTTTGCATCGGCAAGTGATGTTCCACGTGAAACACTTCGGCCCAGAGAAAGATATGCGACAACCGCGCCTTTGACGTGAATCTCGCGGTGAGGTATTGGCGCGGGCATGCGCAATTTCGACATCATCGTCATCGGCGGCGGCCACGCCGGCGTGGAGGCTGCGGCGGTGGCGGCCCGGATGGGTGCGCGGGTGGCGCTGGTCAATTTCGATCTCGATACGATCGGCGCGATGAGTTGCAATCCCGCCATCGGCGGATTGGGCAAGGGCCATCTGGTTCGCGAAGTCGATGCCTTTGACGGGATCATTGGCCGCGCTGCTGACGCGGCCGCGATCCATTATCGCATGCTCAATCGCTCGAAGGGTAGCGCGGTGCAGGGGCCTCGCGTCCAGGCCGACCGCAAGTTGTTTAAGGCGGCGGTGCAGCGGCTGTTACGCCAGCAGGGCGATCTGACGCTGGTGCAGGGCGAAGCCGCAGCGCTGGAGTTGGCAGGCGGCGCAGCGCGCGGGATCTGGCTTGCCGATGGCACGCAGCTCACAGCAAGTGCCGTGGTCTTGTGCACAGGCACTTTCCTCGGCGGTACATTGTTTCGCGGTGAAGAGCGGATGGTCGGCGGCCGGATCGGCGAAGCTGCGGCACATCGGCTGGCGGCGCAGCTGCGCGAAGCCGCGCTGCCGATGGCGCGGCTGAAGACGGGTACGCCGCCGCGTCTCGATGGCCGGAGCATCGATTGGTCGCAGCTGGCCGAGCAGGGGTCCGATGCCGATCCGTGGTGCATGTCGGCCATGAATTCGCGGCGCGTGAACCCGCAATTGTCCTGCGCGATTACCCGGAGCAATCCGCGCAGCCACGATGTCATTCGCGCTAACCTTCATCGCTCACCCTTGTTCAGCGGCGCGATCGGTGCGCAGGGGCCGCGCTATTGCCCTTCGATCGAAGACAAGATTCACCGCTTTGCCGATCGCGATGGCCATCAGATCTTTTTGGAGCCGGAGGGGCTCGATACGCATCTGATCTATCCCAACGGGGTTAGCACCAGCCTGCCCGCGGAGGTCCAACTCGATATGCTTCGGACGATGGCGGGGCTGGAGCAGGTCGAGATCGTCGTGCCCGGCTATGCGGTCGAATATGACCATATCGATCCACGCGCGCTGCGGTCGAGCTTGGAAGTACGTTCCATCCCCGGCCTCTATTGCGCCGGGCAGATCAATGGCACTACTGGTTATGAGGAAGCGGCCGCTCAGGGGCTTGTGGCCGGCATGCATGCCGCCGCCGCCGCGCTTGAGACTGCGCCGGCGCCGCTCGACCGGGCCAACGCTTACATGGCGGTGATGGTCGACGATTTGACCCTCCAGGGAGTCAGTGAGCCCTATCGGATGTTGACGGCTCGCGCGGAGTATCGACTGCGGCTGAGGTCCAATAACGCCACCAGCCGATTGACACCGCTGGCCATTGCCGCCGGCTGCGTCGGCTTGGAGCGGCAGGGATGGTTCGAGCAAAGGGCAAGCGCCCGGGCTGCACTGGAGGCAAAACTAACCCAGGAGGTGAGCGCTGCAGAACTTATGGCGGCGCAGATCCCGGTCAAACTGGACGCTGGAAGGATGTCTCTACGCGAGTGGCTCCGGTTTGGCGAAGTCGAAATCGCGGCTCTACAGCCCTGGTTGGGCGACCATCTGAATGATCGGGAAGTGGCTGAGGAGGTCGGTGAGGATGCCGCCTATGCTCCTTATGTGGCTCGCCAGGATGGAGAGTTGCGCGAATTGCGCGCCAGTGAAGCACTGCCGCTGGGCGATGGCTTTCCCTTTGCCGAGATACCCGGCTTGTCGCGCGAAATGGTCGAACGGCTATCACGCGCGCGCCCGGAGACTCTGGCGGCGGCTGGTCGGGTGCCCGGCGTCACGCCGGCGGCCCTGGCTACGTTGTTGGTTCATGCCCGGCGGTTGGCCGCGTGATTGGCGACGAGCTGTCTGCGCGAACCTGGGTCGAAGCGCTGCCTGAATGCGATAGTGCGGCATTGGCGCGACTGACGCGGCTCACCGAATTATTGGCAGTAGAGAATCTTCGGCAGAACCTAGTTTCCGCTACTAGCTTGGGCGAAATATGGAGCCGGCATATCGCGGACAGCGCCCAACTGCTGGCCAATGTTCCACGTGAAACATCGGGTACCTGGCTGGACTTGGGTACCGGTGCGGGATTTCCGGGTTTGGTTATTGCGATATTGCGCCCCGAGCTTCGCGTGATGATGGTTGAATCGCGGGCGCGCCGGGTGGAATGGCTGGAGCAGGTCATTACGGCGCTGGAACTATCCGCCGCGCAGGTGGTCAACTCGCGGCTTGAGCTTGTGCCGACGCAGAAAGCTTCCGTCATTTCGGCCCGCGCCTTCGCACCGCTGGATCGTTTGCTAAAGCTATCCGCACGTTTTTCTACTGCAGAAACGATCTGGCTGTTGCCCAAAGGGCGTTCCGCAGCGCAAGAATTGCGTGAGCTGACCGAATGGGACCATTCGTTTCACGTGGAACAATCGCTGACCGATCCTCAAGCGGGGGTCATCGTCGGACAACTCAACGGTAAAGCGAGGCAAAGCAGATGATTCGCGTGGCAATCGCCAATCAAAAGGGTGGCGTGGGAAAAACCACTACTGCCATTAACGTCGCCACGGCGCTGGCCGCCACCGACTGGCGCACCTTGCTGATCGACCTCGATCCACAGGGTAACGCTTCGACCGGCATTGGCATTCCCGCTGCTGACCGGCACCGCTCGGCTTATGATTTGCTGATCGATCAGGTGCCGCTGAGTGAATGCACCCAACGCACACGTATCACCAATCTCGATATCGTGCCGGCTACGGTCGATTTATCGGGTGCTGAGGTCGAGTTGGTATCGGTGGAGCACCGTACTGACCGTCTGCGACAAGCGTTCGATCAACCGTCGCCGATCGATGCGCGTTACGATGTCTGCATCATCGACTGCCCACCATCACTCGGATTGCTGACACTCAATGCTTTGTCCGCCGCCGATACGTTGCTGGTGCCTTTGCAATGCGAGTTTTTCGCTCTCGAAGGACTAAGTCAATTGCTCAAGACCGTTGAGCAAGTCCAGCAGCGGTTCAACCCGGAACTCGGGATCATCGGTGTCGCGCTCACCATGTATGATCGGCGCAATCGCTTGACCGATCAGGTGGCCGAAGATGTGCGCTCCTGCCTCGGCGAACTGGTGTTCCAAACCGTCATTCCGCGTAACGTCCGTTTGTCCGAGGCGCCAAGCCATGGCTTGCCGGCACTGATCTATGATCACCAATGCGCGGGTAGCCGCGCCTATATCGCGCTGGCCCGCGAATTGATCGGCCGCTTGCCGCAACGAAGGAAAGCCGCATGAACGACGATCCGGTGATCCGCTTGTCCGCCGTGCCTACTGAAGAAGCGGCACCCGCGCCCGCGCGGCGCAAGCCGCAAGGACTGGGCCGTGGATTGGAAGCGCTGCTGGGCGAAAGCCGCCGCGAAGAATCGCTGATCAAATCCGCGCCTGCCGCAGCCGTCCCGCAAGCCAGCGATTCGGGACTGGCGGTGCTGGCGGTCGCGGCCATCGAACCGCATCCCGATCAGCCTCGCCGCCATTTCGATGATGCGGCGCTTGAAGAACTGGCTGCTTCGATCGCTGCGCGCGGGGTGATTCAGCCAGTGATCGTGCGGCCATTGCCGGGCGCTGCGGGGCGCTACCAGCTGGTGGCCGGCGAACGCCGCTGGCGCGCGGCGCAGCGGGCCCAGATCCATGAGATCCCAGCGATCGTCCGGCAGCTCAGCGATCGCGAAGTCATGGCGCTGGCGTTGATCGAAAACCTCCAGCGCGAGGATCTCAATGCCATCGAGGAGGCGCGGGCCTATCACCGCCTCGCCGAGGGCGAGGGCATGTCGCAGGCCGAGATCGCGGGGATGGTCGATAAATCGCGTAGTCACATCGCCAATCACCAACGCCTGCTCAGCCTGCCCGAGCCGGTGATCGCGCTGGTCGAAACCGGGCAACTCTCGATGGGCCATGCCCGCGCCCTGATCGGCGCGCCGGATGCCGTCGAGCTGGCGGCCCAGGCGCTATCACGTCAGATGTCGGTGCGCGAAGTCGAGCAATTGGTTCGGCGCCGCTCGCGCGAGGGTAGCACCACACCCCGGCGCGCACGCGGCGAGCGGCAATCGGCCGATGCTGCGGATATCGCTGCCGTGCAGAACCATCTCGAGGAATTTCTCGGCCTGTCGGTCAAAATCCATGTCGATGCGGACCCGCGCTCGGGCGCGGTCACCATCCGTTATCGGACGCTGGATCAGCTTGATTTAATCTGTCAGCGATTGACCGGTGGCGGGATTTGAAGCGCATGAGGTAGGGTAGACCTGGGGCTTGTGGCCCCAGACCCCGATTACTCTCTTTGCTGCTTATTCATTCAGCGTAATGCCAACCGGCGCGAGTTGCGCCGCGCAACTTATTGGTAAACGCGCACCCGTTTGCCGGACAACGGTATGCGCTTGTCCGCCAGCGGACGAACCCAGTGGTGTCGCGGGGCAATATAATGCGGCTCGGGCGGGCAGGGCTCGCAGTGGCCCGGGATCGTGGTGACGGTGACCGGTATGGCATAGCTGAAGCCATAGCCGTCCGCTGCGTAGCCCATTTGCTCGTAATAGCTGAGCCAGCCCTGGCAGGCGCCATCGTAGCTGCCGGGCGCGTCGTGGCCTTGATTCGCCTGGTCCAGTCGCTGGCGGCAGCCATCGAGCCAGCCTTCGCGCGTGATCGAGTGATCGATACCCTGCGGAGGCGCATAAGCTGCCCGTGATGGATCGGCCTGATAGACTTGGCCTTGCGGCCCGGCCCAGCTGCCCTGCCAGCCCGCAGCATAGCCATTGTAAGGCGGCGGGGGCGGAGGATAAGCCGGACCCGATTGGGCGGCGACGGGGCTGGCGAGCCCGATGGTGAGGCTGGCGAGAGCGAGGCTCACCGCTGTGGGAAGACGCAATTGCATGGCGATCCTTTCGCCTGAAACGGGGCCATTCCCCGCGAAATACTCGTAGCCTATCACCAGCTTTCGCGGATGCCCATGGCTGGGGCTCTGCGCTATTCCCGAATCGGGACCGTAGCCTTATGTACGAATTTCCCGCGAGTTCCTTGCCGCGCGCGTCGGGCTCACCTAATCTCCGGCGCATGTCACCATTCCTGCGCAATCCGTTGATCGCTCTTGGCGTTATCGTCGTCGTCCTCGGCGGGTTCACCGCCTGGGTGCTTCATGGCAATCCCTCCGATCAGCCGATCGCGCAATTCGAGGGCACAAGCCCTCGGCTGGTCGATCCTCAGCCGGAAACCATTCCCACTATTGCCTTGGCCAAGACCATCGGCTGGGCTGCTGGTCAGGCGCCAACACCGGCGTCCGGCCTGGCGGTAAGTCGCTGGGCAGAGGGGCTCGATCACCCGCGCACCATGCTCACGCTCCCCAACGGCGACGTCCTTGTAGCGGAGACGGGCGCTCCGGCCAAGGCTCAGTCGGGTGGCTTCCGTGGCTTTGCCGATCACTTGGCGATGAAATTCGTCGGCGCCGATGATGCCTCTCCCGACACGATTGTGCTGTTGCGCGCTAGTCCCGGCTCGGCTCATGCCGACCAACGGTTTGCGCTACGCCACGATGATCTCCATTCTCCCTCAGGCATGGCCTGGGGTAACGGCACCTTGTATATCGCCGACCACGACGCTGTGCTGGCCTTCCCTTACCAGCTTGGCGCGACCGTCCTGACGGGCGCCCCGCGCCAGATCATGGCCTTGCCCGGCGGCGGCAATCACTGGATGCGCAACCTGCTGCTGAGCCCCGATGGCAAGAAGCTCTATGTCGCGATCGGCTCATCCTCCAATATCGGCGAGCATGGGATGGCGGCGGAAGCCGGGCGTGCGGCGATTTACGAGATCGATGTCGCCAGCGGCCGTGCCCGGCAATATGCAGCCGGCATGCGCAATCCGAACGGGCTGGCTTGGAACCCGGCCAGCGGCGAACTGTGGACCACGGTCAACGAACGCGATCAACTCGGCCCCGATCTGGTTCCCGATTATCTCACCAACGTCCCGGTCGGCGCGCATTACGGCTGGCCCTGGGTCTATTGGAAGGACATCGTTGACGAGCGCGTCGATGCGCCGATGCCTGAATATCTCACCGATTACACGCGCAAGCCGGAATATGCGATGGGGCCTCACGTCGCGGCGCTGGGTCTGGTCTTTGCCCATGGTGGCGAGCGGCTGGGCCCCGGATTTGCCGATGGCGCCTTTATCGCCCGCCACGGCTCATGGAATCGTAAACCTCCGGCTGGATATGACGTGGTGTTCGTTCGCTTCGACGATCATGGCAATCCGCAGGGCCTGCCGGTGCCGGTGCTCACCGGGTTCCTGACCGGAAATGGCGATACGCACGGGCGGCCGACCTGGGTAACCTGGTCGCAGGATGGGGCGCTGTTGGTCAGCGACGATACGTCCGGGATCATCTGGCGCGTGATCGCCCCCGGCGCGGCGCCGGCTCCGGTGATCAAGCCGATCGTGGCGGCCAGCTTGCCCGCGCCCAAGAATCTGGTTCCACCAGACCAGCAGCAATTCGAGGCGCAGTTCGGGAAGAACGAGAAGGTTCGCCAGTAGCGGGCTGGAAGGTCGGAGCCTGTCCGCCAGAGCGATTACAAGACCTTGCCCGCTCGTCCCGCCAATTCGACGACATAATGCCAGGCCACCCGGCCCGAGCGCGCCCCACGCCGCCGCGACCATTCCAGGGCGTCTGCGCTCTGCCATTCCAGTCCCAGCGCTTCAGCATAGCCCTGAATGATCGCGAGATAATCGTCCTGGCTGCAATTGTGGAAGCCGATCGATAGACCGAAGCGATCGGCGAGCGCCAGCTTATCGTCCACGGCATCGCGCGGGTTGAGCGGATCGTCTTGTTCGCTGGCATGGCGGCCAACGATAGCGCGGCGATTGGACGTCACCGCGAGACGGACATTGGCGGGGCGAGCCTCGACGCCACCCTCCAACCACGAGCGCAAGGCGCGGGGGCCAGCGCCGTCGCTGTCCTCGAAGCCGAGATCGTCGATAAACACCAGGAAGCGGCGATCGACCGCGCTCAATTGCGTGAACAATGTCGTCAAGCCGGCGAGTGCATCGGGGGCGACTTGAACCAGCGCAATCGCCAACGGGGCCTTGGCCTGTTCCGCCGCGACACTGGCCCGGAGCAATGCCGACTTGCCCATTCCGCGCGAACCCCAGAGCAGCATATCATGCGCGGCATGGCCGGAAGCAAGGCGGGCGACATTGCCGGTCACGATGGCTTTCTGGCCATCGATCCCGCGCAATAGGGCCAACGCCGGAGCTTGCAGCCGGGTTACTGCGCGGGCGCCGCCCTTGTCCCAGACGTAAGCGGGGGAGGAGAGCCAATCGACAGTGGGGACTGCCGGGGGTGCCAAGCGTTCCAATGCGGCTGCGATCCGGGCTAGCGCGTCTATTTCCTCGGGCATTCAAAGGGGCTTTCTCAAGAAGGGCGCCGCTTTTCCTTGGCAAGCGGGAGGCGCGGCTATAGCGGCAGGTCATGCCCGACAACAAGCAGCCCCGCGTAACTGCCGCCGAGCCGATCGCGTTGCGCGAAGCAGCCCAGGTGCTGCGCGATGGCGGGCTGGTCGCCGTGCCCACCGAAACGGTATATGGCCTCGCCGCGCGCGCGGATAGCGAAATGGCGGTGGCGGGGATCTATCGCGCCAAAGGCCGGCCTGCGTTCAATCCGCTGATCGTGCATGTCGCCGATATTGCCGCCGCCGAGCGACTGGCGCATTTCGATGATCGCGCGCAGGCGCTGGTGGCGCGGTTCTGGCCGGGGCCGTTGACGTTGGTGCTGCCCCGCCGCCTAGATGCTGGTTTGGCGGCAGCCGTCACTGCCGGGCTGCCAACCGTAGCGCTGCGCTGTCCAGCCCATCCGGTGATGCAGGCGTTACTTGCCCAAACGGGATTGCCCTTGGCTGCACCCTCGGCCAACCGTAGCGGTGCGATCAGCCCGAGCAGCGCCGCGCATGTCGCGATTTCACTGGGAGAGCGGGTCGATCTTATCCTGGATGGCGGCGTTTGTGCGCAAGGGATCGAATCGACGATCGTTGCCTTGTGTGCCGAAGGTGGTTGGCAAGTGCTGCGGCCTGGGCCTGTCAGCGCGGAGCAAATCGCGGAGGTGTTGGGGGCGATGCCAGAGATCGGGTCGGGCGGTGATGTGTCGCTGATCGAGGCGCCGGGCCAGTTAGCGAGCCATTACGCGCCGGGAAAACCCGTACGGTTGGAGGCGGCGGTTGCGGCAGGCGATGAATTTCATATCGGCTTTGGACCCGTAGCCGGCGACGTTACTTTGTCGGCGGAGGGGGATCTCGCGGAAGCTGCGGCCCGGCTTTATGCCTGCCTGCATAGCGGTGCGGCCTCGGCTAAGCCGCGTATTGCCGTGGCGCCCATATCCAACAGCGGCATCGGTGAAGCGATCAACGACAGACTTACCCGCGCGGCGTATTAGGACCGCAAAAAATAAGGCGCGAGAACCAATCGGCCTCGCGCCTTATTTAACACAGTTAAATCAAATACTTAGTCAATCAAGCCGTAGCAGTAGCCTCGTAGTATTTCGGCGCATGTTCGTTGAGAATCTCAAGAATCTTGCGCAGCGCCGCCGGCTCATCGGTCTTTTCCATCGCCGCCAATTCGCGCGCCAGCCGCGAGGAAGCGGCTTCGAAGATCTGCCGTTCGGAGTAGCTTTGCTCGGGCTGGTCATCGGCGCGGAACAAGTCGCGGGTCACTTCGGCGATCGATACGAGATCGCCCGAATTGATCTTGGCTTCATATTCCTGGGCGCGGCGCGACCACATGGTGCGCTTGACCTTGGGCTTACCCTTCAGCGTGTCCAGCGCCTCGCGCAGCGTCTTGTCCGAGGACAATTTACGCATGCCGATCGCTTCGACCTTGTTTACGGGAACGCGCAGCGTCATGCGCTCTTTCTCGAAACGCAGGACATAAAGTTCCAGATGCATGCCGGCGATTTCCTGCTCTTGCAGTTCAATCACTCGGCCAACCCCGTGCTTGGGGTAAACGACGTAATCACCAACATCGAAGGCATGAGCCTTGGCGTTCATTTATCGTCCTTTCATTAGACCCGAACCGGCGCATTCAGCGCCAACCGCATGAATCCCCAACCCAACCTTAACCTTGCTGAAAAGTGGCGCGAAGCATCAGAGCGACCATCTGTCGTGATCCGGCCTTTCATGCGTGGTTGCCCAATTTTGCGACTGAGCGCATACCGGATGAGCGGAGGCTCCGGCTGCTGACAGCCTATATAACACTGCTGTAACAAAATTGCCAGTCCTGATAACGGCCCAGCGCGCGCAGGATCAAACCGTTTTCGCGCCGCGGCCAAGTGACCGCAGCGTCTCGTGTCATTTGGGTGACAGGTAGGAGCGCGGCAAACGTTCGCGCTGCCGGGAAAACACAGCTGGTCTGCGAGGGCCTACCGACCCTCGCATTCAATTCCGGCCGCTAAAAATCAGTCGCCCTCGCCGGGTGCTTCCGAAAACAGCTTTTCGAACTTTCCTTCAACGCCCTTGAATTCGTCAGCGTCGGCCGGCGATTCCTTCTTGGCGGTGATATTGGGCCATTCCGCCGAGAATTTGGTATTCAGTTCCAGCCACTGCTCAAGGCCACCCTCGGTATCGGGCAGGATCGCTTCGGCCGGGCATTCGGGCTCGCAGACGCCGCAGTCGATGCATTCGCTGGGATTGATGACGAGCATGTTTTCGCCCTCATAGAAGCAATCCACGGGGCATACCTCGACGCAATCCATATATTTGCAGCGAATACAGGCGTCAGTGACGACATAGGTCATGGCTGCGGGTTCCCTTTTGTGGCAGCTTCAGTCTCGGGTGCGCCTATGGGAAAAGCGTGCGCCTCGTCAAGCACGCGATAGCAGGCCTGGGCTTCAAAAGCGGGGCCGCGCCGCGTTGGCACGGTCAATATCTCGATTACGCGGATAGTGGGCTCTAACGGCAACACTAGCCGGTCACCCGCTGCCACCCCTTGGGCACAGCGGATGACGCGCTGGCCATTGAGCCGGACATGGCCTTGTTCGATCACGCTTTGGGCTAACCCGCGCGTTTTGACGAAGCGCAGAAACCACAGCAATTTGTCGATGCGGATCGCGGTCATGTCGGCAATGTCGCCTGGTTCATGCGACGAGCCTGGCCAATGCCGCAAAGGCGCCATGGGGCGGTGGCGGCGGCAGCACTGTATCGCGCCGTGCCGGCTGCCAGCGCCAGACCAGCGGTCGGGGCGGCCCCAACGCATCCTTGGCCAGTTGCCGGGACATGATCGGATGAAACCCGGCGAGGCGCAGCAAATGGGCATAAGCGGCGGTGCTCAAGCCGATCGCCAGTGCAGGTTGGGGATCGAGGACGAACGGCCGTCGGCCAGAGGCCACGCGGCGGGCATGGGCCTCGCGCAGCAGCGTGTCCGCTCGGTCGATGCGGAGCAACTGCGTGCCGAGCAAGCGGTAGCCGATAGGAATTTCGACGGGTGGCGCGGCATTGTCCGGGCGCGATGTCTTGCCGCTACCAGGTAGCACGGGTGCCATCGTCGCTGCGATCGGTGGGGGCGACTGGTTGTTCACCACCGCCAATTGCCGCCACATCCGCAACGGTCCGGCGCGCAGTAATGCCGGGTGATAGAGGTCGAGTGCGCCGATCCGCAAGCCCAGCCGCCGCAAGCCGTCACGCTGGCGGGGATCGAGCCGGTCCAGCCCCGAATCGACGCGGGGCAGGACGCCGCCACTTTCGGTGAGGCGAATCAACAATGCACGCAACTCGGGGCCGGCGAGAGGATCGATGCTGGCCGTCGCGATCCGGCGCAGCGGCGCGAGTATTCGCAATTGGTGCTCCAGCCAGCCGCTCAGCGCAGCCAGCAATTCGCTGCGAACAGCGTCGGGCAATAGGTTGAGTGCGCTGGCCGCCGCGATCTGCGGTCCGATCAAGCCCCGCCCGCGCATGAGGCGGGCCAGTTCCTGGCCTTGCCAGCGGATGGTGCCGTCGCTCAGTTGCAGATCGGCAGTGTCGTGCGCCGTGCAGCGATCGATGACCGCGCGGGCTCTTTCGGCGAGCAATGCCGGTAAATGCCGCTCGGCGGCGGCGAGCAGCAGCTTGCGATCGGTGTGACCGGCCTTGGCGTCGACGATAAAACGAAAACCCGCCAATTCCCCGATCGATTCGCCGTCGACGAGGACCGTATCGCCCTCAAGTTGCACCGGGAGCAGCGCCGCGTCCGGCCCCCATTTCTTCATCAGCACGGCGGTGCGGCGATTGACAAAACGCTCGATCAACCGCGCATGCAAGGCATCCGACAGCCGCGCCTCGACGGCGCGAGCCCGCGCCGCCATTTCCTCGTGAGCCAGCACCCAATCGGGCCGTTGGGTGATGTAGGACCAGCTGCGGATCGCGGCGATCCGGCCCTGCAAAGTATCGATATCGCCGGTCACCGTATCGAGCTGGGCGATGGCATGCGGCGCGTGATCGGAGGCGAGGGGGCCATGCCGCAATTCCTGCCACAGCTGCGCGACGAAGCGCGAATGGGTTTCGGCGCCGTGCTGGCGAAAATCGGGCAGCGAACAGACTTGCCAGAAACGGCGCAGCTGCGCGGGCGATCGCAAATTGCCGGCGATGTCCACATCTTCGGCCAAGCGCTTCAGCACGGCCAGATCGATGGCTTCGGGCGCAGGCAGCAAGCCGGGCTCGTATGGCGGTGTTTCGAGATCCCCGATCAGCATGTCGAGATTTTCGAAACGCGGTTCGGCGTTGCGCCAATACAGCGCAGTCAGCGGCGGGAAGCGGTTTTCCTCGATGGCGTAGATTTCTTGCGCGGTGAATTCGGCATCATGGCCGCCGCCCGACAGCGTGCCGAAGCTGCCGTCGCGCTGGTGTCGCCCGGCGCGCCCGGCGATCTGCGCCATTTCGGCGGTGGTCAGTCGTCGCTGGCGCTGGCCATCGAATTTGCTGAGCCCGGCGAAGGCGACGTGATTGACATCGAGGTTGAGCCCCATGCCGATCGCGTCGGTCGCCACCAGATAATCGACTTCGCCCGATTGATAGAGCGCCACCTGGGCGTTGCGCGTCTGCGGGGACAGCGCACCCATCACCACCGCCGCGCCGCCGCGAAACCGGCGCAGCATTTCGGCCACCGCATAGACTTGCGCTGCCGAGAAGGCGACGATGACACTACGCGGCGCCAGGCGTGACAATTTGCAGGAACCGGTGTGGCTTAGCGTCGAGAAGCGCGGCCGGCTGACGATCTCCGCTTCGGGCACCAGCTGGCGCACCATCGGCGCCAGTGTCGCTGCCCCCAGGATCATCGTCTCCTCGCGGCCGCGCAGATGGAGCAGTCGGTCGGTGAAGACATGCCCGCGCTCACGGTCGGCGCTCAACTGAGCTTCATCGAGCGCTACAAAGGCGAGATCGGCAAAGCGCCGTGGCCCTGCGCTGTTGCGCACCGGCATCGCCTCGGTCGTGCACAGGTGCCAGCGTGCGTCCTTGGGCTCGATGCGTTCCTCGCCGGTGATCAGTGCGACCCGGTTGGCGCCCTTGATCGCGCAAACCCGGTCATAAACCTCGCGCGCCAACAGCCGTAGGGGAAAGCCGATGGCGCCGCTCGAATGGGCGCAAAGTCGTTCGATGGCGAGATGGGTCTTGCCGGTGTTCGTTGGCCCGAGCACGGCCTTGATCCGGCTGTCCGATGGTTCGCGAGGGCGGGCGGGCAGGGATGAGGGCATCTCAGGTGCTAATCTGGCATCGCCGATGCCGCCTCGCAAGACCCGGCCCTTCAGTCATCAACACGCTATGCATGCCCTTTCCCAAAAAATTCGCTGCTTGGTTAGGTGAAGTTTAACCATGTCTCGCGCAAACCGCCTGGTCTGGGAACCTGTATCCCGGCTTGGTCCCTCGGGGCACCATTCCGCAGGGGATTGATTTGTACTGGGGTCGCATCGAAGTTGACATGGCAGACGCCGTTCCGGCGAACTTCGCCGGGCTCGGCGATGGCCAACTGTCGGTTGCCGCCAAGTTTATCGATGCCGCACCAGTAGCACGCCCCCAACCAGGCCGCTCATTCGCCGATCATCGATCCGGGCCATGGAAACGCTTGCTTGCTTGGCTTGGCAGCTTCGATTTCGCACTCGACCTTGCCGAGGACATCGGCAGTGCCCGGTGGCGGCGCGGATTCGGGGTGATGGTAGCGCTGATGGTCTGCGCGCTGACCTTCTGGCCCAACTGGTCGCCGTTGCAAGCGGCTTCCGCCGCACGTATCGATACCCCGGCACAAGCCGAATTCCGTAGCCAGACCTTGCCACCGCTGGGTTTTGCCGCGCGCGAAACCCGATCCAATCCCCAGGCCAATGCTGCACCGGGCGCGACGATGGTGGCGATCGCTGCCGCGCCCGATCGCCCGCGCGTCGATTTGGCGACGACCCTGGGCCAGGGCGATAGCCTCGGCCGGATGCTGCAACGAGTGGGTGTGGGCTCGGGTGACGCCGAGCGGGTCAGCAATCTGGTTGCGGGCGCAGTGCCGCTGGCGGATATCGCGCCGGGCACCCGGTTCGCTATCACGCTGGGCGCCCGTGACGGCCCCGGCGAGCCGCGCCCAGTCGATCACATCGCCTTTCGCGCCCGTTTCGATCTTGCGCTCGATCTCACCCGCAATGGCTCGGCGCTGGGGCTGAGCAGCAAGGCAATCGCGGTGGACGAAACCCCGCTGCGGATTCGCGGGCTGGCGGGCAGCAGTCTCTTCCTATCGGCGCGCGCCGCCGGCGTGCCGGTCGGCGCGATCCAGCAATATCTGCAGACGCTCGATGCCCATATGAGCCTCGATGCAGTGCAGCCGAGCGATACTTTCGACCTCATCACCGCGTACAAGCGCTCTGCCGCCGGTGAAGCCGAGGCGGGTAATCTGCTCTACGCCGGGCTCGAACGGCAGGGGCATCAGGAGCTGCAATTGCTGCGCTGGGGCGATCAGGGCGAGTTCCTCGGCTCGGGCGAGATGGACCAGGGCGGCGGCGCCACCAGCCTGATCATGCCGGTGGCGCACGGCCATATCACTTCGCTCTATGGCATGCGCTTTCACCCGATCCTGGGCTATACCCGGATGCATGCGGGCGTCGATTTCGGCGCGCCTTACGGCTCACCGATCTATGCCGTGGCCGATGGTTTCGTCTCCTTTGCCGGGGTGCATGGCGGCCATGGCAATTATGTTCGTCTCGAACACGGTAGCGGTCTCGGCTCGGGCTATGGCCATATGAGCCGGATTGCGGTCTCGCCCGGCATGCGCGTGCATGCGGGCGAAGTGATCGGCTATGTCGGTTCGACCGGCCTGTCGACCGGGCCGCATCTCCATTACGAAGTCTATCGCGATGGCCATACCGTCGATCCGCTCTCGGTGCATTTCGCGATGCACGCCGGCGTCGATCATGCCACCCAGGCGGCGTTCAAGGCACGGCTGGCGAAGCTGTTGCTGGTCAAGCCCGGTGCGGCGCTGAGCCCGCTGGGGAGTGGCAGGTCTCCAGCTTTCGCTGGCCCTCGCTAAATCTACTTCGCTGGAGCCGGTTGGCCCGCGTCCTGTTGATCCTGCTTCTGCTGCTGGGCTTTTTCAGCAGCCTCCACTCGGGATTGGGTCGCGGCGGCTTCCGAATCGATGGTGGCCTCGCGCTTGGCCCGTTCCTGGGCGACCATCTCGCTGAAATGCACGTCCGAATTGTTGCGCTTTTCGGCATAGGCATTGGCGATGAAATTATGCATGCAGCCCGTGAAGCCGCCCGCGCCCACCGGGGAGCAGCTCTGCGTGCCGGTGGCGCCCACCGTCTCATAAGCGCTGACCTTGTTGGTCCAGGCTTCATTCTGCGGCGAGGGGTGGTCGCGCAAGCCTTCGGGGATGCGATAGCGCTCGCTCTCGGGTTTGCGGGCGCAGACCGTGATCTCGCCCCCCTGGGAGGCGGGGCAGGAATCATTGCCGTAGACGATGACCAGATTCATCTTGTCGGAGTCGTCCGCAGCAGCTTGCGCGACGGCCGGTGAGGCTAACGGGATGGCGCTTGCAAACGTGCTGACCAACAAGGCTGCGGCAAACTGGATCGAACGCGACATCGATATGCTCCATGAGATGCGAGTGCCTATGGCACGATATAGGAGCGCCTGGCACTGAATATTAGGTGAAGCCTTCAGGCGAAGTTTCGTTCCGTTGATTTGGCCGTTCAAATCCGGCGCGACAAGCCGATCGCGGCGCGGCAACCCAGCCGGATTGCTGCGGACAACAGCGGATAGGCCGGGGCTTGCTCCGCTCCCGCCGCCAGCGCGGTTTCGCGATGCTCACGCTCTTCCTCACGCGCGGCAGTGATCAGCGCGGTCAGTTCGGGATCGTCGCTGCCGATCTCTTCGAGCTGGCTGGTATAGTGCCGGTCGATTTCCGTCTCGATCGCAGCAGTGCAAGCCATCGCCGCTTCGGGCGAGACCAGCGCGGTGGCCGCGCCCAGCGCGTAACCGGCGATATGCCACAGCGGCTGCAGCAGGGTCGGCCGTACTCCGCGCGCCGCGAGCAGCGCATCGAAATCGCGGCGATGCGCTTCTTCCTGCGCGGCCATCGTCAGCAGCTTGTCCGCGCCTGGCCCACGCGATCCCATCACGGCCAGTTGCCCGGCGTAAATGCGGACAGCGCCGTATTCGCCGGCCTGATCGACGCGAATCATGCTGTTGGTTTTGGCGGGAGCGTTCATGCGGCGCGCCTTTTCCCCTTGGCCAGCAGGGCAAAGATCACCCCCGCCGCCAGTCCCGAGATCAGAAAGTTGAAGCCCGCCAGCGAAATCCCCAGCACCTTCCACTGGATCTCGTCGCAGCGTATCGTCGGCGCGGCCATGATTGCGGCCAGCGGATCGCCGCCGCCGAACTTCACTTCGCTGGTGCAGGCGGTAAAGCCTTGCCACCAGTGATACTCGACCCCGGCGTGATAGCCCGCGATCAATGCCGAGGCGGCGATGCCCAGCCCGGCCAGTGCAACCAGTGCGGTTTGCAAACCGGGTTGCTTACCCGCGATCAGCGCCAGCACGGCAAAACCCAGCGCGGCGATATGGGCATAGCGCTGCCACCAGCACATCTCGCAGGGAAACAGGCCGCCCCATAGCTGAAACGACCACGCTCCCGCCAGCAACGCCAGCGGGACGACGATCGCGATGACATTGGCCTGCCGTAGCGAAGCATTATTCGGCGTGGCCACTCGGCTGCCCCTTTTCGCTTAGGGCCATCGAGGTGCCAGCCGCGTGCCGCAACGTTTGCAGCGCATACCACAGCTGATAATCCTTGATGCCTTTCGCGGTCAGTTCGGCCGCCGTCAGCTTGAAGCGCGGATCGACCTGCTTGTCGGTTTCCAGCTTGTCGTCATTGAGCGCTGCCTCATTGACGAGATGCCCACGCAGATCGGATTCGCGCAGCGCATCGAGGCTGCGCTTGCGTGCGTCGGCATCGGTCAGCTGTGGCACCTGGATATCGGGCTGAATCCCGCCTTCCTGCACCGAACGACCGCTCGGCGTGTAGTAGCGCGCCGTGGTCAGTTTCACCGCATGGGTCTTGTCGAGCCGGATCATGCTCTGGACGCTGCCCTTGCCGAAGCTGCGTTCGCCCATGATCAGCGCGCGATGCTGGTCCTGCAAGGCGCCGGCGACGATTTCCGAGGCCGAAGCCGATCCGGCATCGATCAGCACCACGATCGGCAGGCCTCTGGCGGCATCGCCCGGGAACACCGATTCGGCGCGGTAAACTTCGTTATCGGCGGCCACCCGTCCGCGCTGCGAGACGATCACGCCATGCGTCAGGAACAGGTCGGACATCCCCACCGCCTCGTCCAGTGCCCCACCGGGGTTTTCGCGCAGATCGAGCACCAGGCCAGTCAGCTTGCCGGCCGACTGCGTCCGCATTTTCTGGATCGCCTGGTAGACGTCCTTGGCGACATCATGCGAGAATTCGTTGATGGTGATAACGCCGATCGTGCCCTGAAGCTCGGAGGTCACCGGTTGCAGCGTGATGATTTCGCGCTTGACGGTGATATCGAGAGGCTCGTCGCGGCCGGGCCGGTAAATCGTCAGCCGCACGCTGGTGCCGGGCTCGCCGCGCATCTTGGCAACGGCGTCGTCCAGTTCGCCGCCGTAAATCAGCTTGCCGTCGAGATGGGTGATGAAATCGCCCGCCTTGATCCCCGCCAGCGCCGCCGGGCTGCCACGCATCGGCGATACCACTTTCACCGCGCCGTCTTCCATCGCCACGCTGAGCCCTAGCCCGGCATAGCTGCCATCGATCATAGTATCGAGCCGCTCGAGGCTGGCGCCTTCGAGATAATCGGAATGGGGGTCGAGGCTGGCGAGCATGCCATCGATCGCGCCTTTGACCAGCTTGTCGTCATCGGTCGAATCGACGTAATCAGCTTTGATCAACTGGTAGACAGTAAACAGCCGCGCAAAGCCGGGGGCCACCTGGCCATCGACCTCGGCCAGCCCGGCGGTCGTCGCGGGTAATAGCGCCACCGCCGTGACCAGCAGCCCGGCGCGGATCACCGCGCTCAATTTCTTCGTCATCCGGGGCCTTTCCCGCGCAAACGGCAATATTGCCTGTGCCGGCTGAAACTATAGTGCAATGGTGATGAACGCCAGATGGCCTTCGCGCATTTCATCGCCGCACATAATCGAGCGGGTTCACGGCCTCGCCGTCGTGTCGCAACTCCAGCGTCAGCACCGGTCGGCCTGGGCCCGCGACGCCCAGCGGGGCGCCTGCGACCAAGACATCGCCGACGCGCACATCCACCTCGGCCATGCCGGTGATCAGGCTCGTCCAGCCGTCGTCATGCGCTAGGATGACGATCTGGCCATAGCCGCGATAAGCGCCGGCAAAGGCGACCCGACCCGCCGCCGGCGCAACCACCTGGGCTCCGGCCTGCGTGGCGATGCTGATCCCGCGTGAGCGCGCGCCTTGCCAGACATCGCCGAAGCCGGCGACCAGCCGACCCGTCAGCGGCAGCACATAGCCGGGTAAGGGCGTGGGCGCGGGCAAAGTATTTGCCAGGGCGACATCTTCCGCCAGTTGGCTCGCCGCTGACGCCTGCTCCGGCCGAGCGGGCCGCATCACCGGGCCGGGCAGCGCCGCCAGCCTTGCCCGCAAATCGTCTTCCTTGCCGAGATTATCGACCAGCGAGCCGAGGTCGCGGGCCTGCTCGGCCAGCGCCAATGCGCGTTCCGCCTCGCGATCGGCGCTGCCGCTGACATCGCGCGCGGCCAGCCGCTGCTGCGTTTCGAGCGAAGCCAGCGCCAGTCGGCGGTCCGCCAGCAGTTTGTCCTCGCCTTGCAGCGCGGCTTGCGCCTGCTGCATCTGCTCCTGCAAGACCCGGCCACGCGCGATTTCCGCCCGCAGCGCGGCGGTGCGGCGCTGTACTTCGGGGATCATGCTTTCAATCAGCGCCCGCATATGCACGGTGTCGATCACCGAGCCGGGCCGGAACAGGGCCAGCATGATCGGCCGGCGGGCCAACAGCTCCAGCGCTGCAGTCAGGCGCACCAGCGGTTGCTGGCGCTGGGCCAGATTAGCGCGCAACTGGGCGCTTTGCGCGCCGATCAAGCGAATCTGCGCTTCTTTCTCGGTGGTTTCCGCCTCGGCCTGCTGGATGCGCGCGGCGACCGCTGCAGCGTCCCGCGACGTCTTGTCGGCGACGGCGGTGGCGCGCGAGGCTTGCGTTTCCAATAGTTCGGCCCGGCTGCGTGCAGCTTGCGACTGTATCCGGGCATCGTCGAGAGCGCGGCGGGTTTCGACCACATCGGTCGGGTCGGCGTTTACCTGGGCGCTCACCACCTTTGCTCCGGCCAATACCCCAGCGAGCGTGGCGAACATGCAGATCGCCAAAACATTCATGGCGGCAGGGCGGCTACGCGGTGGCATCACGGCATGACTATCGTTTGTACGGTCGCGGCGAAAGCATCGCTGTGCAGGGCCCTGTGGAGCATTTTGATAGCTTCAGCCTGACCGGTGATAGGGATGGCTGGCGAGGATACTCGTGGCGCGCCACAATTGTTCGGCGAGCATGGCGCGGGCGAGCAGATGCGGCCAGGTCATGGCGCCAAAGCCGATCAGCCGGTCCGCGCCCTCGCGAGAGGCGGCGCCATGGCCATCGGCGGCCCCGATCAGGAAGCGCGTCTCGCGAATGCCCTCATCGCGCCAGCGGCCGAGCAGCGCCGCGAAGGCCTCGGAGGACAATTGATCGCCGCGTTCATCGAGCAGGACATGGCGCGCGGGGGCGGGCGGCACGGGCAGCGTGCCCCCGGTTTCGGGCAATTCGGTCAGTTGAAACGGCCAGGCGATCCGCCGAGCATAGCGATCGACCAGTTCCGCTTCGGGCGAGCGCCCGATTTTGCCGCGCGCGATGATATGCAGACGCAAGGCCGGGGCTCAGCCGGTTGGGCTCAAGGTGTGCCGGTACCCTCGCCAAAGCCCCACATCCGTTCGAGATTGTAGAAGCTGCGCACTTCGGGCCGGAACAGATGCACGACGATGTCGCCCGCATCGATCAGCACCCAATCGGCGGTGGGCAGGCCCTCGATCCGGGAGAGGCCGAAGCCGCCCTTCTTGATCCGCTCGGCCAGCTTTTGCGCCATGGCGGTGACTTGCCGTGAGGACCGGCCGGAAGCGACGATCATGTGATCGGCGATCGACGATTTGCCTTCCAGCGGAATCGACACGATCTCCTGCGCCTGATCGTCGTCGAGAGATTGCAGGACGAGGGCGTGCAGCGAGCCGGGCTCCGCAAAAGGGAGTGGGGTGGGGGAGAGCGGGGTGGCAATATCGGCGGGCTCGCCAGGGGCCGGTTGGGTGGAAATCTGGTTCATGTAAGCTGGATCAGCTCCGTAAAAACATGCGCGACGGATCGGTCAGATCGTCGCGGCACAGGATAATGCGCTAAAAATCGGATGGCCATGTGGCCTGAGATGCTTGAAGGGGCACCTAGCCATCAGACGTCCCGGGGGATAGCACGAAAAGTGACGACGTCGCGCAGGGCGTGCGAATCACCGCCAAGGCTCCAGTCGGGATCGGCATCGCGCAACGCGCTGGCCGAACGGGGATCGGGATCAAAACGCAGCAGCACCAGCGTCGGCGTGCTCCACTTCTCCGGCCCATGCAAACTGGCCGCGGACCGCCGGTAACGGTCGAACCAGGCCATCGCCGGACTGGCGGTAGCTTTCGCATCATACCCCGGACGAGCGATTACCGCAATCGGCATGGTCCGGGCGAGGCGGCGCCAATCGCGCCAGTGGTGCAATTGAGCGAGATTATCCGCCCCCATCAGCCAGATGAAGCGGCGTTTCGGCCAGCGGCGGCGCAACGCTTGCAGCGTATCGACGGTGTAGCGCGTGCCGAGATCGCGCTCGATCACGGTCACCCGGATCGGTGCGCGCCGCGCCTGCGCCCGCGCCGAGGCGGCGCGGGCCGCCAGACTGGCCATGCCCGCGGCGGGCTTGAGCGGGTTGCCCGGCGAGACCAGCCACCACACCTCGTCCAGCCCCAGCGCCGCCATGGCAAAGCGGGTGATCTGGCGGTGTCCGGCGTGCGCGGGGTTGAAGCTGCCACCCAGCAGGCCCGTGCGTATGGCAGCTTTTCCTCGCGAACGACGCGGCGCGTTGCGCCCGCGAAAGCCAGCGCGAGTCAGGGTCGAACCTGGCCCGTGCCGCGCACTTGCCACTTGTATGTCGTCAATCCTTCCAGCGCCAC
>JAMFSI010000048.1 GCA_026225215.1 Sphingomonas palustris
ACAGCACCGATCCGACTTCCGAGACTTGCGCCTCGGTGCCGAAATTAGCGATCTGGTCGCGGATGACCTTCGAGATTTCTGCGGCACGGATTTCCATGTTCAGCCTTTCAACGGTATTTTTGCGTCAAGATCATGGGGCGTCAGCCCTTCATGACCTGGGCGAGAGAATTGAGACGGGTGCGGATCGAGCTGTCGATCTGCTGGCTGCCGATCCGGACGACGAGGCCGCCGAGAATTTCGGGATCGACGCTGGCTTTGATCTTAACCGCTTTGCCTTCGCGCGCCTTGAGCTTTTCGGACAATTGCGCGAGCTGAGTGTCGGTGAGCGGATGAGCGCTGGTGACCTGGGCGGTGACTTCGCCGCGCGCGGCAGCGGCGATGGCGCCAAAGGCGGTGATGATCAGCGGGAGCTTGGCCAAGCGGCCATTGGCGGCAAGCACGCCGAGAAACTGCTTGGTAAGCGGCGACAGGCCGAGCAATCCGGCAACGCTATCGGTGGCCTTGGCGGCGGCATCGCGGCTGACCAGCGGGTTGCGAATCAAATCGGCGAAGTCGGGAGTGGCGTCAAGCGCAGCGCTCAACTGGTCGAGATCGGCCTCGACCGCGCTGACGCTATCGTGTTCGCGAGCCAGCTCGAACAGAGCGGAAGCGTAGCGCCCCTGCAAACTGGCGGTAATGCCGGCGGAATTCTCCACGCGTATCGGTTCCCTCATTTAACCGGGCGGCATCGGGCCCCATGGCCTGGCCTGAATGTCTGACATGACAAAGCCGCGCGCAGGCGCAACGTCCCCCAGACGGGGCGCGCATAGCGACGATTTTCTCGCGATGCAAGGCAGGGCGTGGCGGAGTTTGGGGGCATTCCATTTGCGCCGGGCGGGCGCGCCCATACCGGGCCGCCATCGAAGACTTTGAACGCAAGGATCGGAAGCCTGCCGGTCCAGTGCTGTGCAACAAGCTCGTCATGGAGTTTGCCAATTCCATTTGCCGGAGATGTTCCATGACCTATCGAATCCAGGGGCTCGATCCTGAATATTTTACCCCGCTGTTCGGCATGAGCGACGAGGAATTGTCTGCGCTTCGGGCAAAGCGCCTCATGGCCGATGCGCCGCGCGGCTTTCCCTGCCGGGTGAGCCTTCAGGATGCCGAAGCGGGGGAAACTCTGCTGCTGTTGAACTATTGCAGCCATGCGGTCGCCAGCCCCTATCACACGACCTATGCGATCTATTTCAGTCAATCAGCAGCGTTAGCCAATCCCCACTTTGCCGCAGCCGATACAGCAGCGCCACAGCCGATATATCGACCAGACCGATCGACGCCGCCCACGCCGCCGTTGATCGCAGGCCACCGTTCCCCAAACAGTAGGACAGAATGAGACGCAGCAGATCAACTGCGCTGGCAACTACTCGTCCCCGCAAAAATGCCTTGGTCTCGCGCGCACTAGCCTCAAGCGCATCAACTCCGCCCAAGCGGGCAACAATCTCATCCCATCCCGATCGACAAGCGATAACTGTGTCATAGACATCTAGAATCACATATGATTCCAGGCATCAATCCCTTATGTTAACGGATACGGGGTCAAGCCTGGGGCGACGGCGGGACGTAATTCAAACAAAACTATAGGGATCGATATCCACCGCTACTCGCACCGCCGAGCTAAACCGCAGCGGCCCCAGCCAGCTCCGAATGATATCCTGTAACTGCGCCGAGCGCCGCGCATTGATCAGCAGGCGGTAACGGTAGCGGCCGCGCAGCAGCGTCATCGGCGCTGGCGCCGGGCCCAGGATCATCACATCAGCCAGATGCGGACGCACCGCGCCGATGTCGCGGGCGGCATCGCGCGCCTCGGTCTCATCGGGCGCGGAGACGATGATCGCGGCCCAGCGCCCGAACGGTGGGGCCCCGGCGTCGCGGCGGGCAGCGGCCTCGGCGGCATAAAAGGCGTCGCGGTCGCCTGCGGCCAATGCCGCGATCACCGAGGCGCGCGGGTGGCGAGTCTGGATCAGCACTTCCCCTGGTTTGGCGGCGCGGCCGGCGCGGCCCGACACCTGAGCGATCTGCTGGTAGCTGCGTTCGCCCGCGCGCAGATCACCGCCTTCGAGTCCGAGATCGGCATCGATCACGCCCACCAGTGTCAGTTCGGGAAAGTGATAGCCCTTGGTCACCAATTGCGTGCCGACGATGACGTCGATTTCACCGCCTTCCGCTGCCGCGACAAAGGCGGCGATGCGCTCGGGGCTGTTCAGCGTATCCGAGGTTGCCAGCGCCACCCGCGCCTCGGGCACCAATGCCGCCACTTCGTCGGCAATGCGCTCCACGCCAGGGCCGCAAGCCACCAGGCAATCGGGGGTGCCGCATTCGGGGCAGGCGTCGGGCCGGGGTTCCTCATGGCCGCAATGGTGGCAGGCCAGCCGTCGCGACAGCCGGTGCTCGACCAGCCAGGCGCTGCAATTGCTGCATTGAAAGCGATAGCCGCAGTGCCGGCATAGCGTCAGCGGCGCATAACCACGCCGGTTGAGGAATAGCAGTGTCTGCTCGCCGCGCGCGATTCGCTCGCGCATCGCTTCGACCAGGCGCGGCGACAGCCAGTGGCCGCGTTCGGGCGGCTCGACGGTCAGGTCGATCACGGCGATGTCGGGCATGGTCGCTCCACCGAAGCGGGCAGGCAGGTCGATCTTGCGATAGACCCCGGCCTCGGCCAGTTGCAGGCTTTCCAGCGCGGGGGTGGCGCTGGCCAGCACGACTGGCACACCTTCGAAACGCGCTCTTATCACCGCGACGTCTCGGGCATTGTAGCGGACCCCGTCGTCCTGTTTGAACGAGATCTCATGCGCTTCGTCGACCACGATCAGCCCGAGCCGGGCATAAGGCAGGAACAATGCCGACCGCGCGCCGACCACCACTTGCGCGTCGCCGTTGACGATCGCCCGCCAGGCGCGGCGGCGTTCGGCGGATTTGAGCGACGAATGCCACAACACCGGCGCCACGCCGAAACGCGCGGCAAATCGCCGCAGGAAATTCTGAGTCAGGGCGATTTCGGGGAGTAGCACCAGCACCTGGCGGTCCAGCCGGATCGCTTCGGCGATGGCTTCGAAATAGCATTCGGTCTTGCCCGAGCCGGTCACCCCGTCGAGCAGGAAGGGCTGGTATTTGCCGGCGGTCACTGCCGCAGTGATGATGTCAGCGGCAGCCCGCTGGGCGTCCTCCAGGCGCGGTACCGCGAAATCAGGCAAGGCGCGGGGATAGGGGCGGTCGAGATCGACGGTGAGCGGTTCGAGCAGGCCGGCATTGACCATGCCGCGCAACACGCCTTCGGACACGCTGGCCCGCTCAGCCAACTCGCGAATCGTCCCTTGCTCGCCGGCCAACGCGTCCATGGCGGCGGCGCGCTGGGGGGTCAGGCGGGGAGGTCGCGTCCTGAAAGGGGGGGCGAAATTCTCCCCCTCTGGGGGAGGTACCGCCCGCAGGGCGGGGGAGGGGGCTTGGAAAGCGCTTTCCAAGCCCCCTCCGTCATCCCCTGCGGGACTGCCACCTCCCCCAGAGGGAGAGGATTTCCAAGGCCCAATCGATTCCGAAATATCGCGGGTCAGCCGGTATTCGGTCATCGTCCGGCCGCCTTGCAAAGCCGCCGTGCTGGCCAGGGCCATCCGCGCGACGCTGCTCGGCGCGGCGCAGTAATAATCGGCAGTCCATTCGATCAAGCGGCGCAGCGGCGCGGCCAGCGGCGGCACCGGCAGCACCGTCAACAGTGGGCGCAGCCGCGAATCGGCGACGGTCTCACCCGGCAGTCGCTCGGGCTCCCAGACGATCCCCAGGATCTGGCGCGGCCCCAGCGGCGCCACCACCACCGAGCCGGGCTCGACCGCCATGCCCGGTGGCACGCGGTAATCGAGCACGCCGAGCGCGGCGTTGAAGACAAGCAGACGAACCCGATTCATCGCGCCGCTATAGGCAGGGAAGCGCGATGGCGCGACAGTGTTGGCAACAGGGCTTGGTCCCACCGCCGAGCGTGCTTATAGGCTTGGCCAGATTCGCTTTTCCTCGCAACCATTCGAGACAGCTCATGAAATTTTTCGTCGATACCGCCGATACGTCCGAAATCGCCGATCTGGCCGCCACTGGCCTGCTCGATGGCGTCACCACCAATCCCTCGCTGATCGCCAAGGCGGGCCGCGACTTCAAGGAGGTGACCAAGGAAATCTGCGGGCTGGTCCATGGCCCGGTCAGCGCCGAGGTGGTGGCGCTCGATCACGCCGGAATGATGCGCGAGGCGGAAATCCTGCGCCGGATCGCCGACAATGTCTGCATCAAGGTGCCGCTGACGATCGATGGCTTGAAGACCTGCAAGAAGCTGACCGGTGACGGCACCATGGTCAACGTCACGCTGTGCTTCTCGGCCAATCAGGCACTGCTCGCCGCCAAGGCCGGGGCCAGCTTCATCTCGCCCTTCGTCGGCCGCCATGACGACAACGGCTTCGACGGCATGGATCTGATCCGCGATATCCGGCTGATTTACGACAACTATGCCTTTGCCACCGAAATCCTCGTCGCCAGCGTCCGCCACGGCATCCATGTGCTGGAAAGCGCCAAGATCGGCGCTGACGTCATGACCGCACCGCCCGCGGTGATCCGCGGGCTGTTCAAGCATGTGCTGACCGACAAGGGTATCGAAGGCTTCATGGCCGACTGGGCGAAGACCGGGCAGAGTATTTGATGGTAGTGGGCGGGACTGCCCGTTTGAGCCCTCTCCTCTTTAGGGGAGAGGGTTGGGAGAGGGGGAATGCGAGAGCATGCAGCCCCTCTCAACTTCGGCTAGGCAGCGAGCTGCCAAGCCTTCGTATCTCTCCCCTGAAGGGGAGAGAGGGGAACTATCGCCCCTTCAGGATTAGAAATGGCTGACGAAACTCCTCTCGATCGCTTCAAAAGCGTGCTGACCGGCGCGGCGCGGGCGATCACGCATGAGCCCGAAGTCGAGGTCAGCTGGACGGTCGATGCGCCGAGCCAATCGGGCAAGAGCATCCGGGTGCCGATGCCCGGCCGTGCGCTGCCGCGCGAACAGGCGGCAGCGGCGCGCGGCCATGCCGACAGCTTCGCGTTGCGGCTGCGTCACCATAATGAAGCCACGCATGCGCGTTTTGCGCCTTCCGAACCGACGGCGCGGGCCTGCTACGATGCGGTCGAAGCGGTGCGCTACGAAGCCCTGGGCGCGCGCGCCTATGCCGGGATGCGCGGCAATCTTGGCGCTGCGCTCGATCAGCGCATCGCTGCCGATCCGATCACCCGCGCCGCGAATGTGGCGGAGGTGCCGGTGCAATCGGCGCTGGCGCTGCTGCTGCGTGAGCGGCTGACCGGCCAGCCGGTGCCCGAGGCTGCGCGCGCGGGAGTGGATATGTTGCGCGGCTGGATCGCCGAACGCGCGGAGAGCGATTTCGCCGCGCTGGAGGGGGCGCTGGATAATCAGCAGGCGTTTCGCAAGCAGGCGCTGGAGATGCTCGCTCATCTCGAATTGACCCGCAGCGATCCGGCCGATCAGCCGCCCGAAGACAGCGAAGACCAGGACGGCGACGAGCAGACCGAAGAGGAAGAAGAAGGCAACGACGCCGGCGAGCAGCAGCAGCCTTCCGAAGCCGATACGCGGGCAAGCCAGGGCGAGGAAGACGGCGACAGCGAGGCCGAGAGCGAAATCGCCGAGGACGACAGCGAATCCGATGATGGCGAGGACGGTGAAGAGGGCATGCTGCCAGTCCGCCCGAATCGCCCGTGGACCGATCTGCCCAGTAGCTTCGACTACAAGGTGTGGACCGACAAATTCGACGAGGTGATCAGCGCTAACGAACTCTGCGACGACGAGGAGCTGACCCGGCTGCGCGCTTATCTCGATGCGCAGCTCAAGGGTTTGCAGGGCATCGTCACCAAACTCGCCAATCGCTTGCAGCGCCGGCTGATGGCGCAGCAGAACCGCAGTTGGGATTTCGACATGGAGGAGGGCCTGCTCGATGCCGCGCGGCTGGCGCGGGTGGTGGTGTCGCCGGGCCAATCGCTGTCCTACAAGGTCGAGCGCGATATCGAGTTCAAGGATACCGTGGTCACGCTGCTGATCGATAATTCCGGCTCGATGCGCGGGCGGCCGATCTCGATAGCGGCGATCAGTGCCGATGTGCTCGCGCGCACACTGGAGCGCTGCGGGGTGAAGACCGAGATCTTGGGCTTTACCACGCGGGCTTGGAAGGGCGGGCAGGCGCGCGAGAACTGGCTCTCTGGCGGCAAACCTGCGCATCCTGGCCGCCTTAACGATCTGCGCCATATCGTCTATAAACAGGCCGACGAACCCTATCGCCGGGGCCGCAAGAACCTCGGCCTGATGATGCGTGAGGGGTTGCTCAAGGAAAATATCGACGGCGAGGCGCTGCTGTGGGCGCATAGCCGCTTGCTGGCGCGTACCGAAGACCGCCGCATCCTGATGGTGATTTCCGATGGCGCGCCGGTCGATGATTCGACGCTCAGCGTCAACAGCGCCGGCTATCTCGAACAGCATCTGCGCAAGGTGATCGAGTGGATCGAACGGCAATCGCCGGTGCAGCTGGTGGCGATCGGCATCGGCCATGATGTCACCCGCTATTACCGCCGCGCGGTGACGATCATGGATGTCGAGCAATTGGGCGGCACGATGATCGAGCAATTGGCTGGATTGTTCGAGGACGATTGATCGACCTCGACTGCGCTTGACCGGCGCGCCGGCTTGCGTCAGGCGGCGCGCATGAGTGATGCCGCACCGTTGCAGCTGTTCAACAGCCTGACTCGCCGTTTGGAAACATTCGAGCCCGTCCATCCCGGCGAAGCGCGGGTCTATTCCTGTGGGCCGACGGTCTATAATTACCCGCATATCGGTAATATGCGCGCTTATGTTTTTGCCGATGTGCTGGGGCGGACTCTGAGCTTCAAGGGCTATAAGCTCACCCACGTCATCAATATCACCGACGTCGGCCACCTTACCGACGATGCCGATGCCGGCGAGGACAAGCTGGAAAAGGCGGCGAAAGCCAATGCCCAGTCGATCTGGGATATCGCCGCGCATTATACCGAGGCCTATTGGGCCGATATTCGTGCGCTGAACATTCGCCAGCCGGCAGAGTGGTCGATTGCCACGCAGTACCTGCCGCAGATGATCGAATTTGCTGAGCGGATTGCTCCGGCGCATTGCTACGAGCTGGAGAGCGGGCTCTATTTCGACATATCGAGTGTGGCGGATTATGGCCGGTTGGCGCGGAGCCACGAGGAGGCCGATCAGGAGGGCCGGATCGATCCGGTTGCGGGCAAGCGGCATCCGGCCGATTTCGCGATCTGGCGCAAAACCTCGCCCGGCGAAACCCGGCAGATGGAATGGGATTCGCCCTGGGGCCGGGGCGCGCCGGGCTGGCATCTCGAATGCTCGGTGATGTCCGGGCAGTTGCTCGGCTTTCCCTTCGATATCCACACCGGCGGCATCGATCACCGCGAGATTCATCACCCGAACGAGATCGCCCAGAACCAGGCCTTTTGCTGCACCAATGGCCTCGATGTGCCGGCGAACAGTGGTGCAAACCTGTGGATGCACAATAATTTCCTGGTGGAGCGCTCCGGCAAGATGAGCAAATCTTCCGGAGAATTCCTGCGGCTGCAATTGTTGATCGACAAGGGTTATCACCCGCTCGCTTATCGGATGATGTGCTTGCAGGCGCATTATCGCAGCGAGTTGGAGTTTAGTTGGGAGGGGCTGGGCGCGGCTTTGACGCGGCTGAAGCGGCTGGTGATGGCGGTGGCGCAGTTGACTTCACAGGCCGCGCCGGCCTCCGCGCCAGGCGCCAAATTCGCCCCGCACCTGGCGCGCTTTGATGTCGCGATTAGCGATGATTTGAATACCTCCGTCGTGCTGACTGTGCTGGACGAGGTGCTGGTGATGAAGAAGGTCGATGCGGGCGAGAAGCTGGCAGCAGTCGCTGCGATGGATGCTGTGCTGGGGCTGGACCTGTTGGCGCTGGAGCGGAGTGTGTTGCGCATCCGACCTGTGGCAGCGGCGATTGACGAGGCGGAAATCGAGGCGGTTCTGGTGGCGCGAAAGGAAGCGCGTGCCGCGAAGGATTTCGCCGCGTCGGACGCCCTACGCGATAAACTCGCCGCGCAAGGCGTGGAGGTGATGGACGGCGATCCGTTGGGCTGGGAATGGCGTCTGGAATAGACTCAGGTCACTTCTTTCCCGCCTACCCTGAGCTTGTCGAAGGGCTGCTTTTCCTTTCCTTCATACCTAAAAAGCGAAAGACAGCCCTTCGACAGCGATTGTGTTGAGGTCAAGCGGCATTGATGGTTTGCTTTGCGATAGCGTTGAGGATGATCAGCAGCTTTCTGGCGACGGCGATGAGGGCTGATTTTGGTGCTTTTCC
>JAMFSI010000049.1 GCA_026225215.1 Sphingomonas palustris
CCGTCAAGGGCGGCGGGCTTTCGGGCCAGGCCGGCGCGGTCAAGCACGGCATCTCGCAGGCCCTGACCCGCTTCGAACCGGCGCTGCGCAGCGCCGTCAAGGCCGCCGGCTTCCTCACCCGCGACTCGCGCGTGGTCGAGCGCAAGAAGTACGGTCGCGCCAAGGCCCGCAAGAGCTTCCAGTTCTCGAAGCGTTAAAGCTACAACCACTTTTCGGAAAAAGGGCGGGGGAAACTCCGCCCTTTTTTGTTACGTCTGCAAGGCTTGCCAATCACGCGGCGATGTCGTCAAACCTTCCCAAACAGGATGCGGGAAGGAACATGGAAATGGCGGATACATCACGCGTGGCCCCGGAACTGGTCGCGGCACTCGATTACTTCCCCGCGATCGATTTCAGCCAGGGGATCGCTCCCTTTCGTACCGGCTTTGACGACCGAGCGCGCCCGCCGGTGCCACCCGGACTGGAGGTCGTGCAATGCACCGAGCATCTCATCCCCGGTGCGCCGGGCGATCCCGATGTACGGGTGCTGCATTACACCCCGCCCCGCCACGCCGATGCACCGCGCCCCGCCGTGCTTCACATTCACGGCGGCGGCTACATCATGGGCGATCCCGAAATCAATGATGGCATGAACCGCGCCATTGCCTTGGAACATGGTTGCGTGGTCGTTTCGGTCGATTACCGCCTTGCGCCCGAAGTGGCCTGGCCGGGCGCGCTCCACGATTGCCACGCCGCTTTCCGCTGGATGCACGCCGAAGCCGCCACACTGGGCATCGATCGCAGCCGTATCATCCTGACCGGCGAAAGCGCGGGCGGCGGCCATGCCGCAGCGCTGGCGCTCCATGTTCGCGATCTCGCCCGGCGCGGCGAGGGCAGGGATAACCCGAAGTTCCGACTGGTATTGCTCGACTCGCCGATGCTCGACGACCGCACCGGCAGTGGCCCCGATATACACCCACATTGCGGTCACTTCATCTGGACTCCGGAGGCCAACCGCTTCGCCTGGACGGCGATGCTGGGCCACGAGGCCGGCAGCGATACCGTCCCCACCAAAGCCGTGCCGGCTCGGGCCGAGGATGTCGATGATTTGCCGCCGCATTTCATCAGCATCGGCGGGCTCGATCTCTTCCTCGAAGAGAGCCTCGAATGGACCCGCCGCCTGGCGCGCGCCGGCATCGCCGCCGAACTCCACGTCATCCCCGGCGCTTACCACGGCTTCGCTATGGCACAGGGCAGCCCGCAGGTGGCGCAATTGATGCAGTTGCGCAGTGCAGCTTTTGCGCGGGCATTTGCAGGTTAGAAACTTCGGCTTGGCTCCCCTCCCGCCTGCGGGAGGGGCTGGGGGTGGGCATTCCCACACGCGACGTCAGCTTCAGAACCTGCCCACCCCTAACCCCTCCCGCAAGCGGGAGGGGAACTCCCTCACTTCAAGCCACCACCTTGATCTGCTCCGCCGTCGCCTCCCAGAACGGCACTCGGCCCGGTAACGGCTCCTCGGAGATGATCCATTTGACGATCCGCCGCATCGGCTCGATGCCGTCCTGCGGACCGACCAGCCCCGGTCCGTTGAACGCATAACCCAGCGCCACAAAACGCTGCCCGCCATGCAAAGCGCCCTTGTGGCGGACTACTTCGCGTAAGGATTCGGGAAAGATGCCCACGGTCTGGGTATAGGCGTCGATCACATCGAGCACTTCATCCAGCGTATCGACCGGGATCAGATTCACCGTGCGATCAGCGAGAAATTCCCAGAAATCGACGCGGTCTGCCGTGTGGCTAACGATTACCGCCCCCTCGCCTTGTTCGCCGCCGATGACGGTGTAGAAATCAGGCGAATAACGCAAAGTATCGACCTGACTTTTCAGGCTTGGGTCATAGCGCTTGGGTTTAGTGGTCAGCACTTCGGGCAGTTTCAGCATGGCTTCGTAAGCCAGCCGGCCCAGTTCCTTCAGCCGCTCGACGCCGTCATCATCGGTGCCGCACAGCACATAGACCATGCGCGCGGCGGCGCAGGCGGTCTGGTTGCCTACCGCGAAATCGCAGGCGATGCGGCTGGCGGCTTCCTGCATCAGCGCCGGACTGTCCAGCGCTTCGCCGCCAACGATGCTGGCCGAACGCTTGGGGTCGAGGCTGATCAGTTCGATGCCGGGCTGGATATATTTGGTGACATGCTTGACCGAAGCAAAGCCCCCCCAGGCGCAGATCTTCTCGATATTGTGCGGCTGGTAAATACGGTTTTCGACCGCCTCGTCGCCGCCGCGCCAATAGGCCACCGCGAGATGCTTGGTCAGCGGATGATCGGGCGCCATGTCGACCATGGTGCGGGCGATGGCGCCGGTGGTGAAGGGGTCGTTCGAGGGCACTTTGACGATGGTATCGCCGCGCGTGACCGCGCCGCGCAACACCGTCAGCGCGCCCAGTACCGGGCCATTGCCGGCAACGATATGCAGCGTGCGTGCGCCATAAGCGCGAATACCGACCTTCGAGCCATTGATCGCCTTTTCGACCCAGCCTTCGAGGTGATCGATGCCGATGTTGAAATCGACCATGCCGCGAATGCGTTCCTTGTCGAACATGAACGGCATATCGTGGAAGAAGCTGTCCATAATCGGCTTGGTGGTCGGCGCGGTGGCGTAGGAATATTCCAGCGCTTCCTGGAGATAGGGATTGTCCTTAAGCTCCAGCTTCGTGCCCAGTTCGGCGAGGTAATCGAGGATATCCTCGAAGCTCAGCGTATAAAGATCCTCCATCAGCCGGGGGCTGGCGAGTGGGATGCGATCGACGATCTTGGCCGGATCGGGGGCGAGAAAGCTGATGTCACCGCCGCGTCCGCCGAACTCGATCAGATCGCTTTCAATGACTTGGCCGCGCAGCACGGCGTAGGAAATCGGGCGTATGGTCATGAGCTCAGCCCTCCAGTCCGGTGAGAAAGTCCATCGCCTCGGCTTGCGCGGCCGGGGTGGCGGCGCAGCTGATCTTGTCATCGCCGCCTTGGATTTCGCTGACACGGTTGATCTTTTTCTCGATCCCCACCGAACTGCGTCCGCATTCGCATGGATGATCCCAGTCGATGGTGATGAGATCACCGGTGATCAGCCCGCCCCAGCATGAATCGGCGGTCATATCGAAGAAGGCGGCGCGGCCGGTCTGCTTGCCATGCCTTGGCAGCGGCTGGCCGCTATCGAGATCGAGCAGGAACACCGTCACCCAGGGCAGGACATGATAGCGATCATGGTCACACTGCACCGAGAAGCTGTTCATCTCGGTCATGCCGTAAGCCGAGATCATCCGGTCAGTGTTGAAGAACTTGCAGATCACCTCTTCGAGATCATCGGGCAGCGGCACGCCCTTGGCGCCGCCGCCGCCCATGAACACCGAATTGGGCGCGAATACCCCGGACAAGCCTTCTTCGAGCCCGCGCCGGGCGGCAGCATACAGCAAATTCGAGGTGCTCATGACGAAGACGCGCTGGCCCTGCAATTCGCTGATCATGCGGTTGACGAAGGCGAGCTGCTGATTGGGCATATCCTTCTGCGCCTGTTCCCACTCATCGCGGCGCGCGAGCAGTGAAGCGGGGACATCGACCTGGCTGGCATCGCCCCGCGCCTTGGCCGCCCGCAGCCGCGCGGCCAGCCACATCAGGTCGGAGCTGAGCTTGAAGTCGAAGGCATAATGCCAGTAGGCGGGATCGCCCTTGGCGAAGACCTCGCAGGAATATTTGCCGAAAGCCCCCATCGAGGCATGGCCGTCGCGATATAGCGGGATGATGGCGTGGATCTTGTCGTCGAGATCACCGGGTTGAGGGGCCTGCCCGAATTTCTGAGCGAGTTGGACGCGCATCCCGGTCATCGAAAGCCGGTAGTCGAGTTTGGATTTAGGATAGAATGAACAGGTGCCGCTGCTGCCCGAGGAAGCCCCGACATCGAGCGGCGTCTCATCGCGCAGCCGCGTCAGCCAGCTATCTATCGAATCGCAATCCGAGACATCAACCCCGCTGATGTCATGGCGCGTCAGCCGCGATAGCCAGCTGTTGATCTGGGCGAACTTCTGCTTGGCGAGCAGCGACACCGGATAGCTCTTGTAGATATCATGCGGCATCAGCAGCGGCGCCATGTCATCCAGGCTGGCAAGGCTGGTGATCCCCTGCGTGTCGGCGAGCTTGGCCAGCACCTGCACTTGCTGCCGCCGCTCGGCCAGCCGCAGGTTCATCGCCGCAAGCTGGACGGCTTCGACCTCCTCGCGTGGCAAGGTATGAATGCGCGTGTTGTTGTAATCGAAATGGCCATAGGGGTCGGACATCCAGCCCAGCGCTTCGCGCTCGATCGCGGTGTCGTGGGAGGGGGCAATCGTGGCCATCCGGGTTCTCCTCAAGCGGCCCCGATCTGGCGCGGGGCCTGCGCGAGTCGCATCATGCCGCTGCGTTCATGCTAAATCAACCAGATGGTTGGTTCTTGCTGTTGCAGGCAAGTGGTGGGGTTGATAGGGTCTCATCCTTCCCCCGTCCGTTCTGAGCTTGTCGAAGGACTGCTTTTCTTTTCAATAGCTTGCCAGGAAGAAGGACAGTGCTTCGACAAGCTCAGCACGCACGGGTGAGAATTGAGCCTTCAGTCCCGGTATTAAACCCTCGAAAGCAAACCAGTATAAAATGACCGACACCAAGCGCCCCACCGCGCGCAAGCCGCGCGCCTATCTCCCCGCCGCCGAGCGCCGGCAATCGATCCTGGCCGCCGCGCGCGAGGTATTTTCGCGCAGCAACTTACAAGGTGCCCGCACCCGGGATATCGCCGCGGCCGCTGCGGTGAACCAGGCGACGGTGTTCGAGCATTTCGCCTCGAAAGAAGCCTTGTTCGAAGCGGCGGTGGTGCAGCCGCTGATCGATGCCATGCGCGGCATGCATGAGCGCATGGAGACTTACGCCGATGCCGACACGCCGGACGAACTGGCCCGGCTGGCGAGCGCTTCGAGCCAGCGGCATATCGCCGATATGATGGAGATCTTCCCACTGCTGACTGCGGCCTTGTTCAGCGAGCCCGAGTCCGGGCGGCGCTTGTACAGCGAGCATATTGCGCCGCTGATCCGCGAGCGGGGGCGCGTGCTGGACGGCCTGCTGCGCGAGGGGCTCGACCCGGATTTCGTCGGCCTCGCTATCTTCGGCACGCTGTTCGCGATTGCCATGGACCAGCATTTTGGCAGGGAGGCAGGCGGGGGCGAGGCAGCGAGTGATCTGGCCGAACTCACCCGCCAGTTCGGACGTATGTCGACCGGCGGCTTTGCCCGTGACAAGCGAGTGCCCTGACCCTCTAATCATTCCTGTGGCCAATCATCCCTGTGGCGATCCGGCGCGCGCTTGAGGCTCAGCGCGATCCCGGCCAGGGATCCCGCTACGGGAGAATTGACAATAATGATGCAGACCGTCAGCCGCGATGGGGTCATCGCCCAGGCGCGCGCCCGCACCGGGCTGAGCGATATCGGCGAGCCGGCAATCGTCGAAGGGCTGGATATCCTGCTCAAGAGCTATGCGGATGTGATGCGCGATCCGATCGGCACGGTGCGCGGCATTTACGATCATTTCGACGAGCCCCTGACGCCGCAGGCCGAGGCGGCGATGCAGAGCTACATGGCCGACAGCCAGCACGGCAAGCACAGCTATACGCTGGAGGAATTCGGCCTGACGCGAGAAGGCATCCACGCCACTTTCGCCGACTATATCGAAGGCTACAAAATCCCGATCAAACGCTGATCACTGCGGCGAACGCCTGTGCCAAGCAGGCGATCGACCACGCTGTCGCCGATCTGGTATTCGCTCAAGGCATCGAAATAGAGCTTGTCGATCGTCCCGCCGGTGGCGAGGATCAGGATTTCGGGCATATCTACTCCCCAAGCAGATCCGAAACGCAACCGATACCCCCTACCCCGTCCGTCCTGAGCTTGTCGAAGGACTGCACTTCTCTTTTTCAGTGCTAGAAAAGAAGAAAGTAAGGACAATGCTTCGACAAGCTCAGCATAGACGGGGAGGTTTTGTCAGTTGACCCTGGCAATATATCTACACCCCGCCTCAAGCGATCGCCAACACGCTACGGTGAATAAACCGCACCAAATCGGCCTGCCCGCGCGCGCCGGTCTTGGCGTAGATACGCTTCGAATAGGTCCGCGCCGATTCCACCGTCAGCCCCAGTTCGCTCGCCGCTTCGGCGATCGACATGCCCCGGCTGAGCGCCAGCGCCAGCCGCGCCTCGCTGGGCAAGAGGTCGAATAATTGCCCCAATTGCTCGCAACGGTCCTGCGATGACCAGCTGTCGGCATGGACATACGCCACCAGCGCGGGGGCTGGGCGAGCGGTGCGCGGGGTCGCGCCGGCGAGAACCAGCAGCATATCGAGCCAGGGCTCGCGGCTGAGCACGATCGCGCGCGGGCGGCCGGATAGCGAGTTTTGGAGCTGGCGGGACGGTTCGTCGGCGAGTGCCGCGATAGCCTCGGCAATGGCCCGCCCCACTTGCCCCCGCGCGCGAAGCCTGCCGCCAGGCCCACGCTGCAGGATACGACCCTGGGCCAGCAGCTTTTCGCCCTGGGCATCGCAGTCGAGGATCACGCCGGATGCATCCAGCGTCAGCCAAGCAAAATTGAGCCGGCTCATCGCCGCAGCCGCCACGGCTGCCGTCATGCGCTCGCGCTCCATCGCCATGTAAGCGGCGAGGGCTGCGCGCAGGAACGGCGCCAACGCAGCGATCAGCGCATTATCGGCGGGCGTGAAATCTCGCGTTTCCCGCGAGATCGTCAGCCACGCGGACACGCCGTCGGGCGCCTCGACCCGCATCATCCGCATCAGATTCATCCCCGAGGGGGTGAGCAATTGCTGGCGATACGCCTCATGCGCCGGATCGCTGGCCCGCAGCAGTTCGGGCAGCTCATAAATGTGCCCGGCCACCAGATCGTGATAGGGCATGGGGTCCTGATAATAGAGGCTGTCGCGGTACAATTGGGCGACGATTTCCGGCGATTCCCGACCCGAGGCGATATGAATCACCGGGCTGGAGGCGCCTGCCGTCGGTACTGCGACCGGTCGAGCCGCCGCCATCTCGTCGCCGGCGAAGGGACGGAAGGTGATGCTGGCATAATCGCCCTGTAACCGCGCCCGCAAGGCATGGACGAATGTCTGCCACGGCGGGTTTTCACACAGCCCGGCGATCAAGGGTTCGAGCAAGCCATCCAGCGATGGCGGCTCCTGGTCCCGGCTCATTTCCAGCTCATCGTCCATATCCCCAAACGGGAATTCCAAGTGGCTGCGGATATGGCACAAGCTCCGCCGACACAAGCCGTTCAGAGCTTAATTGGAAGAGGACAGCCCCTGCGATGAAGGTCCAGCCCGCCGCATTCCTGCGCACTACCCTGCCGTTGGGTATCGACATGATCGAAGCCTATGATTCGGGGCGCTATCATTCGATCTGGCTGCCCGATCATATGGTCAGCTTCTGGCCCGATTCGATCTGGACCCCCGAATTCACCGATCTCGCCACGGTGTCGCCCAGCCCGCACCGCCATCTCGACGGCCTCGCCGTGGCCGGCGCCGCCGCCGTGCTCACGCACAACACCCCGATCGCCACCACCGTGGTCGATACCGTGCGCCGCCACCCGGCGATGCTCGCCCAGACCGCGCTGACGCTGGACCATTTGTCGAAGGGCCGCTTCATCCTCGGCCTCGGCTCGGGCGAGCTTGAAAACACCGTGCCTTATGGCTTCGACTTCAGCCGCCCGGTCAGCCGGCTGGAAGAATCGATCAAGGTGATCAAATTGCTGTGGCAAAGCGATGGCCCGATCGATTTCCATGGCGAGTTCTACCAGCTCGAACACGCCCGCATGGACACCGAGCTTTATGACGGCAAATGCCCGCCGATCTGGCTCGGCGCCGCCGGCCCGCGCATGTTGCGCATCACCGGACGCGAAGGCGATGGCTGGTGGCCCGCCGGCGCCTATACGCCTGAGGATTACGCCGCCAAGCTCAAGGTGATCCTCGATGCCGGCGGTGCCGCCGGACGCGACATGTCGCATTTCGTGCCCGCGATCACGCAGATCAGCCTGATCGGCGATGCCGGCGAAATCGACGAGATGCTCGAAACGCCGATGGTCAAATCGATCATCCTGATGCTGACCGCGGAGGATCTGAGGCAATTCGGCTATGAACACCCGATGGGCCCGACCTGGCGCGGGATCATGGACTTCGATCCGGTCAAGCTCAGCCGCGACAAGATCATCGCCTTCTGCGACGCGGTGAACACCCAGGCGATCCGCGATATCTTCCCCGTAGGTACCCCCGCCGAGGTCGCCGCCAATTTCAAGGGGCTCGCCGATGCCGGCATGCGCGTATTCAAGGTGATGGATTACGGCGGCATGGCCGGCCTTAAATACGGCGCGAAATCGGCCGAGAAGGTCCGCGCAGTCGAGGACGAGCTACTGCGGCTTTGTGCATGACCGGCGATCTGAAGGCCGGGGCGCTGCTCGCCCGCGCGACCGCAGAAACCGGCTTGTCGGACTGGAGCGACCCCAGCTTCACCGAGCGCTTCGGGCTGGCGGTCGCGCATATCAATACCATTGCCATGGATGCTGCGGGCCGCCACGCCGCTGCTGAAAACATCCACTGGCTGCTGACCGACCGCCTGCGCTTTTTCGAGGACCGCAAGCGCTTCCCCCTCGCCGATGAGGTGATCGAGGCACCGATGTTCGCCACCGGCGAGCCGCGCTCGGGCACCACGCTGATGCATGCGCTGATGTCGGTCGATCCTGACGCGCGCGCCTTGCGCTTCTGGGAAGTGATGCATCCCTCGCCGCCGCCTGGTACTACTGGTCCTGGCGATCCGCGTATCATCCTGGCCGACGACGAATGGCGCGAAATCAACACCAAGATGTGGAAATGGCTGCATTGCCATCCCTATAACGACATGCTGGGCGATGGCTTGCCCGAGGACGAGCGGACCTGGGCCTTCGACTTTCGCGTGATGACCCCCACGGCATGGTGGCGGGTGCCGATGCAGAATCTGTCGATGGGGCTGCCCACCGATTCCGCTGCGCAATACCGCATCCACAAGGCGATGCTGCAAGCCTTCCAATACCAGCGCCCGCGCAAATATTGGGTGCTCAAAGGCTTCCACGGCTTCCGACTCAAGGAATTCTTCGACACCTACCCCGATGCCACGCTCGTCTATTTGCACCGCGATCCGGTCCAAGTCGCCGCTTCGAGCACGATGATGATGGCCGACATCATGGAGGGGATCGTCGGCGCCATCGATCTCAAGGCCGAAGCGCAGATGCACCTCGGCCGGGTCCGTGCAAGCATCGCCAACACCATGAGCAATCCGCTGCTCGACGATCCCCGCATCCATCACGTCCGCTACGTCGATTTCGTCGCCGATCCGGTGGGCACGATCCGGGGCTATTATCAATTCGCCGGGCGGGTGTTCACACCGCAGGCGGAGGCGGCGATGCGCGGCTATCTCGCGAACAACAAGGGCGATCGCCACGGCAAATTTGCCTATTCATCGCAATTGCTGGTCGATGCCGGTGAGAGCCTCGAGGCGCTGAACGAAGAGTTCCGCCCTTTCCGCGAACGCTTCAACGTGCCCATCGAGCATAGGGGGTAGCGACAATGGACATTGTGGGTGCCTCATTTACCCTCCCGCCCGTCCTGAGCTTGTCGAAGGGCTGCTTTTCTTTTCGAAGGTTGCTCCGAAAGAAGGACAATGCTTCGACAAGCTCAGCACGGACGGATAGGTTTAATCCATCAGCCACGGGTATCAGCGACCATGCATAAGCGCGTCTGCCTGCATCAGGTCGGCTTCCTTGAGGAAAGCACCAAAGCCTTCATCGCCTTCTGCCGCGAGATCGGCGTCGCGCATATGACCCTGGCCAATCCGCATATGCTCGGGCCGGGCGTTTTGGCCGAGGCGAGCGCCGCGCTCGCCTCTGGCGGGACAAGCGCCACAAATCTCACCCAGGTCTTCGCGCGCTACCCCGATGTTGAACGCGATAGCGGCGAGGCGGCGCTGCGACTCAACGAGGCGATTGACGCCGCCGCCGCGCTGGGCGCGCCATCGCTTTATATCGTCTCGGGCGGTCGCGGCTCGCTCGACTGGGAGCCGGCGGCGGAGCGGCTGGCCGCGCTGATCGCGCCGTGCCGCACACACGCCGCAGCCCAGAATGTCATGCTGCTGGTCGAGACCGCCAATCTGCTCAATGCCGACATCCACTTCGCGCATACGCTGGACGATACCATCCGCCTCGCCGAAATCGCCCAAATCGGCGTCTGCATCGATCTCGGCGCCTGCTGGTTCGAAGGCGATCTCAAGGCGAAATTCGCCCGCGCCATGCCGCTGACGGGGCTCGTCCAGGTCAGCGACTATGTGCTCGGCGACCGCTCCACACCCTGCCGCGCGGTGCCGGGTGACGGCGTAGTCCCGCTCGAACGGCTGATCGGTGATCTGCTCGAAACAGGCTATCGCGGCGTGTTCGATCTCGAACTGGTCGGCCCGCGCATCACCGCCGAAGGGCATCGCAACGCCTTCCGCCGTGCAGCCGAAAACCTCTCCGAAATCCTCCTCCGATTGGGAGCTTAAAGCATGGCCTATGGCGACGGACCCGCAGACGAAGCCCTGCGCAGCGCATGGGAGAAATTCTGCGATGATTTGCGCGATGCCGGCAGCCTGATCTTCAAGGATGCCAACCCGGCGCTACCCCTGCACCGCGCCGATGCGCTGCGCTTCCTCACCCAAAACCTCGGCCAAGCCTTCGATCTCGCGCTGGAAACCAAGGACCCCGCCTTCCCGCAAATCCATCCCTTCTGCACCCCCAGCCGCAAACTTGGCGGCGATGTCGCCGACTTCACGTACCGGCAGGCGTGGATCGACGGCCAGTACGCTTATCGCATCAGCGGCAAACGCGGCACCGCGCGCTGGTTCAACCTCACCGTGCAAGGCCCGCGCCCCGCGATCACCGCCAGCGGCGCGCCCAGCCTGCACGAGCCCTTCGGCGATATCCCCGAATGCAATATCCTCGGCAGCCAGATCGAAACCGATGCCGACGGCAATTTCGACCTTTTCATCGGCGGCGAACAACGTGCCGCCAACTGGCTGCCTACCACCCCCGGCTCCCGCAAGCTGTTCATCCGCGAAGCCTTCGACGCCTGGGGCGAAACCCCCACCCCGCTCACCATCGAGCGCATCGGCATGGACGGCCCCCGCCCCGTCCCCACCGCCGAGCGCATGATCGAGGCCACGCAATGGGCCGGCAATTTCCTCACCAGCATGATGCGCGACTGGCCCGAACATAGCTGGGCCAATTCCGGCGGCGTCTGCGATCCCAACCAGCGCAACCTGTTTCCCGCCGACAAACGCGCCAATACCGCCGACGACGCCAAGCGCGGCCGCATGGCCGCACATATGATTTGGCAACTCCAACCCGATGAAGCGCTGATCGTCGAAATGGACATGCACGACGGCTTCTGGATCTTCAACATGGGCGGCGTCTTCGTCGGCAGCTCCGATTTCCTCACCCGCCCGGTCAGCTACACTCCCGCCCGCACCCGGATCGGCGCGGACAAAGTCGCCCGCTTCGTCATCGCCCACCAGGACCCCCGCGTCGCCAATTGGCTCGACACCCAGGGCTTCAGCGATGGCAACCTCACTTACCGCAATCTGCTGAGCCAGAACCCGGCGCAGTTCCGCACCCGGCTGGTCAAATTCGCCGATCTTGCCGATGTGCTGCCCGTCGATACCGCGATGGTCACGCCGGTGGAGCGTGAGGAGGAGCGCTTGAAGAGGTATCGGGCGATTAAGTTGAGATACGGGATTTAAGGGATTAGACTTGGGGCCAGGGGCCCCAAACCCCGTTCCTGTCCTGGTCGTGCGAAAGAACTGGCGCAGCGCTTTAACATGGCTTTCGCGCCTCGCTAGAATCCATTAGCTTGCGAATCCGAGGACGCTGGCCAGTCATCGAGCCGTCGCGTTCCTATCCTAGCATCGCAACACCGCACTCGAGCGCAGGAACCCGGACCATGGCCAGCAGCACCTTTACGACCAGCGACGGCACCGAGATTTTCTACAAGGACTGGGGCACCGGCCAGCCGATCGTATTCCACCACGGCTGGCCGCTGAGTGCCGACGACTGGGACGGCCAGATGCTGTTCTTCCTGGCCCAGGGCTACCGCGTAATCGCGCATGACCGGCGCGGCCACGGTCGCTCGACGCAGACCGACCTCGGCAACGACATGGACACCTATGCCGCCGACAGCGCCGCCCTGGTCGAGCATCTCGATCTCAAAAACGCCATTCACGTCGGTCATTCGACCGGCGGCGGCGAAGTCATCCGCTATGTCGCCCGCTATGGCGGCAATGGGCGCGTCGCCAAGGCGGCGATCATCAGCGCGATTTCCCCGCTGATGCTCAAAACCGAAGCCAACCCGACCGGCACCCCGATCGAAGTCTTCGACGGCTTCCGCGCCGGCATGGCCAACCGGGCGCAATTCTATCGCGATATCCCCGAAGGGCCGTTCTACGGCTTCAATCGTCCGGGTGCCAAGGTCTCAACCGGGATCATCAACAATTGGTGGCGCCAGGGTATGAGCGGCGGCACCAAAGCGCATTACGACTGCATCAAGGTCTTCTCGGAAACCGATCTGACCGAGGATTTGAAGTCCATCACCCTGCCAGTGCTAGTGCTGCATAGCGAGGACGACCAGATCGTCCCCTTCGCCGCATCGGGGCCGCTCGCCGCCAAGCTGCTGCCCAATGCGACGTTCAAAGTTTACAAGGATCTGCCGCATGGGATGCCCACCACCCACGCGGATATCATCAACGCCGACCTGCTGGCGTTTATCAAGGCTTAAGGTCCTGTATTTTGCAGTTGAGATGCTGACTGATGACGCAGCGTCGCCTTGGTATCCGGCGATCAAATCGCTGTATTGAATATAGGCGGAAGGGAGGGAGGAGGCGTGAATCACCTCGAACAGCTTGTTTCGGAATGGCTCCAATATAAGGGCTACTTCGTCAGAACATCTGTCCCTGTCGGAGCCCGCGATCGCGGAGGCTATGAGGGTGAACTAAATGTTGTGGCAGTTCACCTACCCCACAAGCACCTGCTGCATGTAGAATGCTCACTTGATGCGCTATCGAAAGAGAAGCGGCAGGAACGTTTCCGCCTCAAGTTTGAACGAGGCGCGCGCTACATCCACGAAGCGTTTAAGGGCCTGGAACTTCCGGAGAAAGTAGATCAGATCGTTATCCTGCAATTTGCGAGCGGGATCGATCGGGAATTTGGAGGCGCTCGTCTCGTTACTGGGCGCGAATTAATCCACGAAATAATTGCCGGTCTGCAAGGCACATCGCCCGCCAGTAAAGCTGTTTCCTCCAACCTTCCGCTCCTTCGAACGCTTCAGCTTGCGGCGGATGCTAATGCTCACCTTGAGGCCGATAATCCGCTCCATAGAATCGTTCGAACTATTGAAAACGAGGGCGTGGGCGACATCGAAATTTGACATTCTGAAGCACTACAGACTTGGCCGTCACTGCGAGTTACGTGTCAAGAAAAGACGGCAGCTCGACAGTTTGATTTGTGTCAGCCTACAGCACTCGCGCCTAGTCCCTCTCGACCTGGCTCACATCGCGCACCGCACCGCGCGCGGCATTGGTCGTCAGCGCGGCATAGGCGCGGAGCGCCACGGAGACATTACGCTTGCGACCGTGGGGTTTCCAGGCCTTTGCCCCACGCGCGATCATCGCCTCATGGCGCGCTGCCAGTTCGGCGTCGGGAACGTCGAGCTTGATGACGCGATTGGGGATATCGATGACGATCGGGTCGCCGCTGTTGACCAAGGCGATCAGACCCCCTTCCGCCGCTTCCGGCGAGACATGGCCGATCGACAGTCCCGAAGTACCGCCGGAAAAGCGCCCGTCAGTGATCAGCGCGCAGGCTTTGCCCAGGCCTTTCGATTTCAGATAGCTGGTGGGATAGAGCATTTCCTGCATCCCCGGACCGCCCTTCGGCCCTTCGTAGCGGATGACGACGACATCGCCTTCCTTCACCTCATTGCCAAGGATACCGGCAACGGCGGCGTCCTGGCTCTCATAGACCCGCGCGGTGCCGTGGAAGGTGAGGATGCTGTCATCGACGCCAGCGGTCTTGACGATGCAGCCTTCGGGCGCGAGATTGCCGAACAGCACGGCGAGGCCACCATCCTTCGAGAACGGGTTTGCGGCATTGCGGATCACCCCGGCATCGCGATCGAGGTCGAGTTCCTTCCAGCGATTGCTGGTGCTGAAGGCCACGGTGGTGCGCACGCCGCCCGGCGCCGCTTTGTAAAATTCCCTCACGCTTTCGCTTTTGCTGCGGCTGATGTCCCAGCGTTCGAGCGCCCCGCCCAGGGTCGAAGAATGGACGGTGGGCAGGCTGGTATCGATCAGCCCCGCCTTATCGAGCTGCCCCAGGATCGCCATGATCCCCCCGGCGCGGTGGACATCCTCCATATGCACGTCCGCCTTGGCCGGCGCCACCTTGCACAGGCAGGGGACACGGCGCGACAGCCGGTCGATATCGGCCATGGTGAACGGCACTTCGCCCTCGTAAGCGGCGGCCAGCAAGTGCAGCACGGTATTAGTCGAGCCGCCCATGGCGATGTCGAGGCTCATGGCGTTCTCGAAGGCGGCAAAGCTGGCAATGTTGCGCGGCAAAGCCGAGGCATCGTCCTGCTCGTACCAGCGCTTGGCGAGTTCGACGATGGTGTGGCCCGCCTCGCGAAACAGCTTCTCGCGATCGGCATGCGTGGCCAGCACCGAGCCGTTGCCGGGCAGCGACAGCCCGAGCGCTTCGGTCAGGCAATTCATCGAATTGGCGGTGAACATCCCCGAGCAGGAGCCGCAAGTCGGGCAAGCCGAACGCTCGATGACCGCTACTTCCTCGTCGGTATAGCGGTCGTCCACCGCCGCCACCATCGCGTCCACCAGATCGAGCGCGATCGTCTGCCCGCGAATATCGGCCTTGCCCGCTTCCATCGGCCCGCCCGACACGAAGATCGCCGGGATATTGAGCCGCATCGCCGCCATCAGCATCCCCGGCGTGATCTTGTCGCAATTGGAGATGCAGACCAGCGCATCGGCGCAATGAGCATTGGCCATATATTCGACGCTGTCGGCGATCAGGTCGCGGCTGGGCAGCGAATAAAGCATACCATCGTGGCCCATGGCGATGCCATCATCGACGGCGATAGTGTTGAATTCCTTGGCGACACCGCCCGCCGCCTCGATCTCCCGCGCGACCAATTGGCCGAGATCCTTGAGATGGACATGCCCGGGCACGAATTGGGTAAAGCTGTTGGCGACCGCGATGATCGGCTTGCCGAAATCCTCGTCGGTCATGCCGGTAGCCCGCCATAATCCGCGCGCGCCTGCCATATTGCGGCCGTGCGTGCTGGTGCGTGAACGATAATGCGGCATGGGTTGGCTCCCGAGAATTTGCTTTGTCGTGTCCCGGATATGCCTTCAAGGAAAGGTTGTAAAATATATCATTGATGCTCTAAAAGGTCGCCGAAAGTATTAAAGCGCCGGATCACCAATCGGCGCAAAATCCTCCCCCATTGGGGGAGGTGGCTCGCGTAGCGAGACGGAGGAGGCGCGACGTAGGAACCGTCATCGACGGAAACAAGCGTAACCCGCCCCCTCCGTCAGCCCTGCGGGCTGCCACCTCCCCCAGAGGGGGAGGATCATGGTGAACCTCATCAAGCGGGGCTGCTCTAAATGGACTTACGCCAGCTTCGCCATTTCCTCGCCGTCGCCGACACCCTCCATTTCGGGCGCGCCGCCGAAGCCCTGGGCATGACTCAGCCCCCGCTCAGCCAGTCGATCATGGCGCTCGAACGCGAACTCGGCGCGGCATTGTTCCATCGCTCCAAACGCCATGTCGCGCTCACCCCCTTCGGTCGGCAATGGGCAGAACACGTTCGCCCCGCTGTACAAGCCGTGGCGGAACTGCCCCAGGTGGCGGCGCGGCTGCTGGCGGGCACGACCGGACGGCTGTCCCTCTCCTTCGTCAGCACCGCCGATTACAGCGTGCTACCGCGCCTGGTGCAGGCCTATGCGGAGCTTTATCCCGACGTCGAGATCAGCCTGATGGAGGCGACCAGCGACGTCCAGGTCGAGGCCTTGCTCGATGGCCGCGTCGATGCCGGCATCCTCATCCCCACCCGCCCCGCGCTACCCGCACCACTGGAATATCGCCCGCTACTACGCGAGCCGCTCATCGCCGCCGTGCCCGAGGCGTGGATCGCGCAGAACCGGCTGACCGTGACCGATGATATTTTGCTGGGTGACGACTGGATGGACCAGCCGCTGATCATCTTCCCTGCGCGCGTCTCACCGGATTTCCACGAGTTGGTGCTGGGCTTCTATCGCTCGCGTGACCGGCTACCCCTGATCCGCCAGGAAGCGATCCAGATGCAGACAATCATTAGCCTGGTGTCCACCGGCATGGGCATGGCGCTCGTCCCCGAATCGCTGCGCCATCTGGCGCGGAGCGGTGTCCGCTACCTGCGATTGTCGGGGGAGCCACCCTCGCTGGAAACGGGCTTGGCCTGGAGAAAGGGTGATATGCCGGCTACCCTAACTGCGCTGATCGAGGTTTGCGACGAACACTCGGAATGGAGGCATAGCCTCTTATATTTCGAGTAACGCTGTGGCTGACCTCATCCTACGCACAACCCAGCCAATGACGGGGAGCGCGAGGGGGTTACCCCTCGCACCTTAACCCTTCAGCTAACCACCCGTCCCCCATTCACCCCGATCGTCTGCCCCGTCACATAGCTCGACGCTTCGTTGCACAGCCAGCCGCAGGCGTTAGCGATGTCGTTGGCCTCGCCCATGCGGCGCACCGGCAGCGTCGCCAGCAGGACTTCGGCGGGGATCTGGAAGCGGTCGCGGTTGGCTTCGGACATGATCGTGCCCATCACCGAGCCGGGCGGGATATTGTTCACGGTGATGCCGAGCGGCCCGAGTTCCTGGGCGAGGCTGCGGGTCAGGGTGACGACGGCGCCCTTCGACGAGGAATAGGTGACCATGTTGATAGCGCCGGTCTGCGCGCTGGACGACGAGATGTTGACGATGCGGCCCCAATGCGCAGCCTTCATGTCGGGCAGCACTTCCTGCGTGACGACGATCATGCCCAGCACGTTGATACGATAGACGAAATCCCAGCGATCTTCGGTGATTTCCTCGAAGGGGGTGAAGTCGGTGACGCCGGCATTGTTGACCAGCACGGTGATTGGCCCGAAGGCGGCGCGCAATTCGGCGACGGCGCCTTTGACCTGGGCGCGGTTGGAAATATCGGCGCCCAGGGCGATGGCCCCGCCGCCGGCTTCCTTGATCGCCTTTACCGTGTCGGCGCAGCGCTCGGCGTCGAGATCGAGCACGCCGACGGCGATGCCATCCTTGGCCAGCCGCTTGGCGCATGCGGCGCCGATGCCGGCGGCAGCGCCGGTTACCAGTGCGGTTCTCGGTGTCATCGTCTATTCCTTCCTAAAGATCCAATGGCCGTCCCTATGCGGGCGGCGAGGCGGTTACGTCCAGACCGGCGCTCTTCGCCACGGTGATATCATGGACGAGATGGACAATCCGCTCGAAGGTTTCGGTCGAGCCCGGCATCGCCAGCGAGCGCACCACCGCGACATGCTCCATACCAGGGATGTCCGAGAGTTCGCTGTCCACTCCTCCCGCCACGAGCTTCTCCTGAAAGCTACGGGCATCGTCGGCCAGCACTTCGCCAGAGCCAACGCTGACCAGAGTGCGCGGAAAACCGGCGACAGAACCGAACAGCGGCGAGGCCAGCGGGTGCCGGGCATCCAGCCCCTGCAGATAGAGTTCGGCGCCGCTCGCCGCCGAATCGCGCGAGAACATCGGATCGGTGGCGGCATTGGCGGCATAGCTGGGCGCGGAGACGGTCAAGTCGAGCCAGGGTGACAGCAACACCAGCCCGGCGATCGGAATACCGGCGCGCACCGCCAGCATGGTGAGACTGGCGGCCAGCCCACCGCCTGCGGAATCGCCCGAGACGATCAGCGGCAGGCCATCGTCCAGTTCGGCCAGCGCGCGCAGCACGGCAAAGGCATCACGCAGTCCAGCGGGAAAGGGTGCCTCCGGCGCCAAGCGGTATTGCGGCGCGATCACCTCGACCCCGCAGCGCGCGGCGAGCGCGGTCGCCAGCGGCCCCTCCATCTCGGGCGTGCCCAGCCGAAAGGCGCCGCCGTGGAGATGCAGTACCCGACCCAGGATGGGGGCTTGCGGGCGGAAGATGAGCGTCCGGCGCCCGCCGAGTTGCACTTCTTCGGGCGGCGGATCGACCGTCCAGGTTCCCGCGGCTTGGGCCGCATCCATCCCCTCGCGCCGCAGCGCCAGATCGGAAGGCGCGGGATGGCCGGCGCGCTCGGCGGGGAGCAGCGCCAGCGCGGCGTCGATATCAGACGGCATCGGTAGCTTGCCTGCGGCTGGCGCGGGCGCCGCCGGCGAATTTGGTGGTCAGCGAACGATCGACGGTGATGCTTTGTCCGGAAACGCCGTTAGCGAGATCGCTGAGCAGAAAGACGATCATGTTGCCGAGTTCGTCCGGCTGAGTGAAATTGGTCTCGCCATCGGCGATATTGGCGGCCACCGCCCGGCTCATCACCCGCTCGGTCGCCACCGCACCAGGCAGCACGGCGTTGGCACGGATGCCGAACTCATGCCATTCGTTGGCCATCGTCCGGGTCAGCGCGTTGATCGCCGATTTGCCCGCGCCGTAAGGGCCATGCCAGGGCGCCGAGGCGATCGACGACATCGACGAGACATTGACCAGCGCGCCACCCCGATCGCGCGCGATCCACGCCTTGGCGGCATCGCGGCAGATGAAGAAGACATAATCGAAATTGAGCGCCATCGAGGCGCGAAAGCTGTCAGTGGTGGTCTCGTCGAGCGGCATCCATTCGCCCTCGCGCGTTCCACCGGCGACGTTGACGACGCCGTCGAAATCGCCGAACTTTTCGAGGATGCCGGGAATTACGGTCTCGCAAGCCGCCGCGTCGTATAAATCCGCGACCACGGCATGGATCGTGCCGCCCAGCGCTTCGACATCGGCGATGGTCGGCGTGATTGCGGCCATATCCTTGTCGAGCGCGATCACCGTGCCGCCGGCCTTAGCGATCTGGCGAGCGGTCGAGCCGCCGATGCCGCCGCGCGCGACACCGCAGACCAGGATGACCTTGCCCGTCAGATCGATTGCCAATGTCATGCGGAACAGCTCCTCAGGCAGCAGGTTGTGCGGGGGCTGCGAGATCGGACAGGCCGATGCGCAGGAATTCGGCGCCGGTGTCGCCAGTGTGCAGGCTGTAGACCTTGTCGCGCGGCACGAAGATGGTGTCACCAGCGCGCAGCACCTCGCGGCCGAAATGAATTTCGCCATCGAGCACGCAGATCACCTCATCCTCGGGATGGCTGTGCGGTGCTTCATGGTGGCCGGGATGGTATTGCGTGCGCTGGACGTTGGGCCGCCCCGGCGCGAGTGGCATCAGCCGCTTGAAACGCAGCCCGGCGTCGCCCGGCTTCTGCTTGGCCAGCCACTCGGGCGGCGGCGTTTCCCACGCAGCATCGGCATCGTGAACCACCAGGATTTCAGACATTTCGCTGCTCTCCCCTACAAGTTTGCCCACAGGGTTTTCCCCAGGGTTGGCGTTCTTGGGCGAGCACTAGCCTACCCGTTCCAAACACTTGGTCAAGCAAGGCGGAAGGCATCGCCCACGCGCTGTGGGAATGCGTATGCGAAGGCTGACTGACATAAACTCCCCGTCCGTGCTGAGCTTGTCGAAGCACTGTCCTTCTTGCCGCAAGCCATTGAGAAAAAAAGCAATGCTTAGACAAGCTCAGCACGGACCAGAGGAGAGTGAGTCTCGATCAGCGCCAGCCCCGCTTCCCAAATTCCAGGGATCGGAACCCTAAGCCTGCGCCGCCAATTACGAACCAGATATTCAAACGCCCGGCGCAATCCCCATGCACAGATATTTGATTTCCATATAATCATCGAGCCCGTGGCGCGAACCTTCGCGGCCCAGACCGGATTGCTTGACCCCGCCGAACGGCGCCACCTCGGTGGAAATCAGCCCGGTGTTGATGCCGACCATCCCCGCCTCCAGCGCCTCGCCGACACGCCACACGCGGCTGATATCGCGCGCGTAGAAATAGCTGGCGAGGCCGAACTCGCTGTCATTGGCCAGCCGGATCGCCTCGGCTTCGTCGCTGAAGCGGATCACGCCGGCCAAAGGCCCGAAGGTTTCCTCGCGTGCCAGCAGCATGTCGGCCTTCACATCGCTGACCACGGTGGGCAGGAAATAATTGCCGCCGAGCGGGCTGCGCGCACCGCCGGCCAATACCTTGGCCCCGCCGGCCAGCGCATCGGCGAGATGCTCCTCGACCTTCTCCACGCCGGCCGCATTGATGAGCGGCCCGACCGCGCTGCCATCGTCCAGACCATAGCCGACCTTCAGCGCCTTGACCCGCGCCGCCAGCTTGGTGACGAATTCATCATAGACGCCATCCTGCACATAAAAGCGATTGGTGCAGACGCAGGTTTGGCCATTATTGCGGAATTTCGAGATCATCGCGCCTTCGATCGCGGCATCGACATCGGCATCGTCGAACACCAGGAATGGGGCATTGCCGCCCAGCTCCATCGACAGTTTCTTGATGGTAGGCGCGCAATCGCGCATCAGATCGCGGCCGATTTCGGTCGAGCCAGTGAAGGTCAGCTTACGCACCACCGGGTTCGCGCAGATTTCGCCGCCGATCGCGCGCGCACTGCCGGTCACGACGTTGAACACACCCGCCGGCACGCCCGCCCGCTCGGCCAGCACCGCCAGCGCCAGCGCCGAGAACGGCGTCGCCGAGGCCGGCTTCAGCACCATGGTACAGCCCGCCGCCAGCGCCGGACCCAGCTTGCGGGTGATCATCGCGCAAGGGAAATTCCAGGGTGTCACCGCCGCGACCACGCCCACTGGCTGGCGCAACGTGACGATCCGGCGATCGGCGGCGTGACTGGGGATCACTTCGCCATAGGCGCGCTTGCCCTCTTCGGCGAACCACTCGATAAAGCTGGCCCCATAAGCAATTTCGCCCTGGGCCTCGGCCAGCGGCTTGCCTTGTTCGCGCGTCAGCAATTCGCCGAGCTCGGCTTGATGCGCCAGCATCAGCTCGAACAGCTTGCGCATGATCTTGGCGCGCTCACCGGCGGTTTTGGCCCGCCACGCCGGCAGCGCAGCTTCGGCGGCGGCGATGGCGCGGGCGGTTTCTGCTGCGCCCATGTTGGGCACGGTGCCGATCACCTGACCGGTGCCGGGATCCTTGACCTCGAGCGTGCCGCCCCCATCGGCATCACGCCATTCGCCGCCGATGTAAGCCTGCTGCTTGAGGAGATCGGTGTAGCTCATAGCGGTCCTTTCGAGGTTTGGCGCGACATAGGCAGCGTGGCCCGCTCTGACAACGGGCACAGACCAAACCCGCCGCTTCGTCGGGGCGATTTGTCACGCGGGTCTTGCGTGTGCAAGATGGCCTGCCATGCTGAAGGCTGGAGATAGATAAAATGACCATAACTCTACCGCTCAAGCCGCCGCGCAGCACTGCCAACCCCTCGCCCATCCGCCGGCCGGGATCGCTACGCCGCACCGCGAGCATCGATTTCGACTGGACCGACGGCCCCGAAAGCGAACGCCGGCTGCAAGGACGCGCGCGCGATTACTGGACCCCGGCTACGGGCGGCCCCGGCAAAACCAAGCGGGAAGCCTGGCTGGAGGCCAGCGTCGATTTCGAACGCACGATCACCGCGATCGCCGCCGATCCTGCCCCGGCGCGCCTCGGCGAACTCGTCGGCGAACGCGGCGGCGGCCATTTGCGCGCGGTGCTCCGCGAAATCCTGCCCGAATTGCTCGCCGAAGGCGCTCCACTCTATCTGCTGCTCGACGACATCTCCGGCACCAGCCTGATTTCGGGCTGGGGCTGGTCGCTGTGGAATCCAAACTGGATGAGCGATCAGCGCGGCGGCATCTCCCCCGACCAACTGGCCAAGATGATGAACGACCGCGCTGGGGTCTGCTGGGGCCTGCAATTGGGCAACACCGGCATGAACCCGGATCGCGCCAGCATCCATATCGATGCGGCCGATGGTGGCGATCTGCGCAACCCCGAAGATCCCGAAGGCTGGCACCTATTTCCCGAAACCAAGCAGGTCAGCATGCGCCGCGCCCGCCGCATCGACGTCTGGCGCGATGCCGCCAGCGGGAACATCCACTTCGAATCCGCCTTCCAGGACAGCGCCCCCCGCCCCGAAGGTGGCCGCGCCGCGCTGCATGAATATCGCCTCACGGGCTCTGTCGATCCACGCTCGCTGGAGCTGCTCAGCCTGGTGCCCGAACCGCGCGTGCTGCCCTTCATCGAGTGCCCCGGCGCGGTAACGAACGCCGCCAAGCTGGTGGGTACGCCGCTACCCCTGATCCGCGAGGCGGTGCTGCGCGAATTGCGCGGGCCGGCGGGGTGTACGCATCTCAACGATGCGCTGCGGGCGTTGGCGGAAGTGCCTAAGCTGGTGGAGCAGTTGGAGGGTTAGGGGGAAGGTGCGAGGGCCATTGCCCTCGCGCTCCCGTTTATGTCCTCTTTGCGCGACTGCTCATCGTCGCCTGTTGCTTGGCTTTGTGGGCGAGATTACGATTGCACACTCACGAAATGAATGACTGCCGACGCCCCGACTTTGGACGCCAGCCACTGCTCCACCCTCCTAAGAGCAGACATCCAATTGTAAGCCGCAATTATCGGACTATCCAAAGATTCGACGATCCGTTCAGCGCTTGCTGGCATCGGTAGTAGTAGCACCGCCAAGATGCTCTAAAGTTTCTCTGAAGTAATCTGCCGCTCGTGTCTCGCGAGCAAAGCTGTTCGGCGTTTCGTCTCCAAGCTTTGCCGCGTTCTCGAATAGTGTTTGATATAGACCTGCAATCTGGCGAAATCGGGATGGGTATTCTGTCGGTAAAATCAGGAGGCTTGCCGGTACAAGCTGTTCCATTCCCTCCGACCATTGCTCTCCAGCTTCCCTATTGCTGTTGGCAGGAAGGCTACCACTTTCAGCAGGAATGTTGGCATCTTGAGAGATTCGTCCGGTTTTTAGACCATCGCCCAATTTTAATCGCGCTTCGGCGGCGCGTAGCGACAGATCAATCTGGTCGTCGCTATCAATCGTAAACGGGGGGAAAGCTTTGTTTGCAAGGGTTTGATCGGCGTTCAAGTCGTTGTGGGCTGCTAATCGAATTGCAGCCTCCACCCTATCAAACGCATTGAAACGGCTGGGTTGCCCCCCAGTCAATGCCGCGCCTTTACCAACCGGCGCATAACAGGAGCCCTCACGCTCAGTTCCACCTTTAACCAATGCAAAATGTGCGGGATCACTTGCCATGAGCAGATCTACTTCCGCCCGTTCATTCCAGAAGCGCCGTACCTTCCACTGAAAGTTACCACCATCATTGGAGCATGATTCTTTGATTTCGTCGAACTCTGGATCATTGACGCCAGCATCGGGATCACGTTTGCAAAGAAAATCGTCGTTCCGCTCCGCGAGATCCAACGCAGCGGAGTAAGTCCTTTGATAGCCTCGATCGACTAGATCGGATGCCCTTGAGATATCTGTAGGTTTGTAGCTGAGCCTAGCCTTCAAGATCGCCATGCGCGTTTCCATAAACGGAATGGATGAGAATGAATCTCTTTCGATTCTAAGCCTGTCGATTAAATCCCCTCTCGGTTCCGCAGTTGCATCGCCATCGGCATCTGCGCCTGCCAACGTAAGGACCCTATAGCCGGCGAGCGAACGCGATATATCTTCCTGGGCTCGATCCATTTGCAATTGCGAGTTGAAAAATTCCGCGGCGAGCAGCCTCATGCTTCCCCAGTGGATGGCATCCTGCCATTCATCGATAAGCACCTGAAGGTGGTGAATTTTAGCGTCGGGGCTTATTCCTGAGGGCAATGACCCGTGGCCGATCGCGCTCAAGGCCTCGGTGAGAGCTTTCCGGAAATTGGGGGTGCGCGTGGTGATATGGCGCTCATTGGCTTCGAAATAATCAAGGGCCATCGCCATGCTGTGCTCAGACCCATACCGATAGTGCCAATAGATTAGGCTTTCGCGGATAAACGACCATCCCGCACAGCCGTCTTGCTGGGCTTTTTCCTTATAGCTGTCAGGAACGGGCGTTTTCTCGATGTCCTGGATATCTTTGTTTCCCCCGAGCCATAGCTTACCAATTGCAACACAATACACCTCTTGCCGTTCGGGGTTAGCGGCATTGGTCTGCTCCGCTATCTGCAGATAGCGGTCGTTCTTCATAATGCGTTCTGCCTGTATGACAGTTGGGTTGGTTGCTGCGGTTTCCTGCGCCAAGGCGGGAATTGGGACCAGCGCCAATGCCGCTACCGTCGAGATTCTGCTCCGTCTCATTCGCTCGGCTCCCCGTTTGCCCCTTGCACCATTTAATAGCGGGTGCTGATCGGCGAAATGGTCACCTAATATGCTTAACTCTTAGACCTGGGATAGGTAAGATCGAACGGCAGCTTTGGCACGTGGTTCGCCAAAACTTGCTTGTCAGCTCCCCACCCATTTCAGACACGAGCCTTATGGTTGTGAAAACCGATGGCAAATGGCTCCCCTCCAGCGCTGCGCTGAATGGATTCTGACTTCCGTCAGAATGACGAATGCAGCCCAATTCCATATGCAATTGGCCAGAGCTACGGAGCAGGCAGCCACTGCTGGGGCCGCCAAACGCCAAGCTCGCGTCGGAAGACGGCAAGGGGTCTGGGGCCGCTGGCCCCAGAGTCTTCCCCTCATTCACCCTTAAAAATCATACTCAAAAATCTTGCCGTCGAAATTGCCGCCCAGCGTATTCGTCGCCTTCGCCAGCTTCTCCTGATCGGCGCCGCGCAGATGGCCGTCGATGATGCGGTTGTAATTGCTGATCATCCCTTCGATGTCCTTCGACAGCCGCATGAACTCGAAGCCCTTGGCGTGGAGGCCTTGCTGCTGGATCGGGATGTTGGAATAATCCTGCCGCGGGATCGGCGGGAAATCCTGGCTGTCATAGGGCAGCATGATCGGCTCCTGCGGCGCTTCGGGCTCTTCGCCTTCGGGATAGAGGGTCAGCGACCATAGTTCGAACAGGCAGCTTTCCGGACCCAGCGGACGGATGCGGTACGACGACATGCTGGTGAAGAACGGCAGCAGGAAATAATGCGGGAAGATGAATTCCACCGCATTGATCGGGTGTGATACGGCCACCGTATTGAGGTCGGGCACCGGTTCGCCCTTGGCGCGCAATTGCTTGGTGATCTGGTCCTGCAACATGCCGAACCACATCATCACGCCTTGATGGGGATCTTCGGTGGGGATTTCGACATCGAGCATGCCGCGAGCGATCTCGACCTCTTTGGGATGCAGCATCCCGGCCATGCCTTCGCTGAGCAGTTCCATATGGGCGAACTGCTGATCGAGATTCTGGCGCAGCGTCAGGTTTGGCGACACCGGGCCAGCGGCATCTTCGGGCGGGTTGCCATACATGCTGTTGTAGATCGATCCCGCCGCCTGATGCAGCTGCGGATGCGTCTTCAACACATGATAGCCTTCCATGAAGGCTTCCATTGCGATCTTCCAGTTGGCGGGCAGCACCGTGCCGTACCACCATTCGGCGCGCAGCTTGCTGGTGGCATGGGCTTCGAGGTTGTCGATCACCGGGCCGATGGTGTCACGAAACGAGGGCGCATCATCGTCGAAATTGATGAAGGCGCAGCCGATCGCCGTTTCCACCCGGCACGGACGCAGCGCCAGATCGGCCTTGTCCAGTTGAGCCTCGCTGAACATGTGCTTGCCGTAAACGAAGGTATTCTCGCCGTCCATGTTCCAGCGCCAGCCGTGGAACGGGCAGATGAAGCCCGCCTTGGCGCAATTGCCGTGATCGCTGGCCCCGGTTTCATTCGGGTGACCGCCGGCGATCGGCACGCCGCGATGGCGGCAGGCGTTGTGAAAGGCCTTCACCCCGCTCTTGGTGCGCACCACGATGACCGACTTGCCGACATTGGTATATTCCACCCAGTCGCCGATATTGGGTATCTGTTCCAGCCGGCACGCCATCTGCCAGACGTGCGGCCACAGATGCTCGACTTCGGCCTGGTAGAATTCCTCGTCGAAATAGCGCTGGGTGGGAATGCGCTCGGGATTGGTGACGGCGTATGGCACGCCTGTGACCAACGCGGGATCGGCTTCGGACATTTTGGCACCTCTTCTAGGAGTATCGCGAGATTATCGTTGGCGGCATTCTATCAGCAGCGAAACCGCTTCGCCAATGTTTGTGCGTGGTTCAGGCCAGTGGGGTTAGAGCGGCTCAGCTCACCGACCAGCCCGCATCCACGGTCAGCACTTGATTTGTCACGAAGCGGGCAGCGGGCGAAGCGAAAAACAGCACCGCCGCAGCGATATCGCGCGGCTCGCAGAACCCCAGCGGCGGTGGTCGGCGCGCCGGACCACGCGGTGCGGGCCCCTTGGCCCCGATAGCGCCGGGTGTGCCGACGCCGCCCGGCAGCACGGTGTTGACGGTGATGCCATGCTCGGCCAGTTCCAGTGCACCGGTCAAAGTCAGGGCCGCCATCGCCCCTTTCGAGGCGGTGTAAGCACTAAGCCCGTGAATGATCGATCCGACCAGCGCCGCCGAGGCGACATTGACGATACGCCCGCCCTCGCCTGCGGCCACCATCGCCCGGCCCAATTCGCGCATCAGGAAAAACGGACCGCGCGCGTTGACGGCGTTCATCCGCTCCCAATGGTCGGCGGTGCCTTCGAGCAGCAGTTCGCGATCCTGCAGCCCGGCATTGTTGACCAGAATCCAAGGCGTGCCGTGGCGGGCAATCACTTCGGCGCAAGCAGCAACAACACCCCCTTCACTGGCGAGATCAATCGCTATCGCGTTGGCCTGGTGCCCTTGATCCACCAGCGCTTGCGCCTGTTTGCGCGCGCCCTCCTCGGCAATATCGGCGATCACCACCTTTGCGCCGGCCTCGGCCAGCAGTTCGGCGATGCCGACACCGATGCCGCTGGCTCCGCCGGTGACCAGCGCCAGTTTTCCAGTCAAATCGAACGGCTGTGCCATCGCTATCTCTCCCGCCGGCAGGTGGTCAACGGCCCCCGCTCATCTCCGGTGCGTCTAGCCGCATCGTCAGCTCTTCGTCCACCCAGTCGCCAACGCGAAAGCGATGTTCGCCGACCACGACAAAACCCCAGCGCTGATACAGCGCCTGCGCGCGGGCATTGCCCGACCATACGCCAAGCCATATCGGGCCACCCTTTTCGGCCAGCCAGTCCAGCACATGCGCCAGCAGCCTCCGACCCATGCCGCTGCCCTGCGCGGCGCGTTGCAGATAGAGTTGGTAAATCTCCCAGTCGCCGGGACGGACCTCATCGTTGGGCAGCTTGCAGGGGCCGACATGGGCATAGCCGATCAGCGCGCCCGCCGTGTCAGTGACGACCCAACTGCGATGGGTGGGATCGATCAGCTCCGCGGCCACGCGCGCTTGCCCGTAGGCCTCCGTTTCAAAGACCGCGAGATCGGCGGGCGGATAGGGAATGGCGAAATCTTCGAGAAAAGTCTCGCGGAAGCACCTCAGCTTGAGTCGGCTTAGCGCGGCGGCGTCATCGGGGGTGGCGTCGCGGATGGTGTAAGCGGGGATGGTCATACTCAAGCCCATAGCTCCGCTGTTTCCAGTTCGCCAAGCCCCAGCGCCTCCAGCAGGGCGCGGCGCGCGGCGCGCACCTCCTGCCACAATTCGGGCAACGCCAGATCGGCGGGGGCAATGCGCCGGGGCCAGTGCTGCTCGATCACCGCAGCGATCGTATCGAGCCGCGCCGCATCGACCAGGAAGCGCGGATCGACCGTCGCCGGATCGGCGACCACGCGTAGCCGCAGGCAGGCCGGGCCACCGCCGTTCGCCATGCTTTGCCGCAATTCGACCGGATAGAGCGCACGGATCGGGCCATTGCTCGCCACCAACTGCTCCAGCCAACTCCAAACGCAGGGGTCATCACGCGCTTCGGTCGGCAGGATCAGCGCCATGCCGCCGCCAGGCAGATCGACGAGTTGGGCATTGAACAGATAGGACGCGATGGCATCTTCGAGACTGATCGCGCTGGCCGGCACCTCGATGATCTCGACAGCCCTCCGCGCACGCAATCCATCATAAAGCGCGGCGGGATCGGCAAAGGCCTGTTCATGGGCGAACAGCACTGGGCCATTGGCGACTGCCACGACATCGTTGTGAAACGCCCCGGCAGCGATGGCGGCATTCGATTGGCGGGCCAAAATGACCCGCTCCGGGTCCAGCCCATGCAGCCGCGCCACCGCTGCGCTCGCCTCACGGTGTTGGCGGGCGGGAAACGGCCCTTCGTGGGCACCGCCATCCGCGCCATAAACGAATACCTCTACCCCCGGCGCGTCAGGCGTCGCGCAGAAGCGCATATGATTGGCTGCGCCCTCATCACCGAACGGCACCGGCACCGGCCCATGCACGACAAACGCCCGGTTATCGGCAAAGGCCAGCCGCAATTGCGCCAGCGTGCCCAGCCATTCCACCGCGCGATGTGGCATGGTCATGAGGTTGGCACCGGTAAGGTGACAGCGGCCATCGCTGCTATCGGGCGCGGGCGAAACGGTAGCGGCATTAGCGGCCCACATCGCAGAAGCGGAAAACGCATTAGCCCTGAGCCCGGCATCCGCCGTCAGCATGGTAGCGCCCAGCCGCGCCAGCCAGCGCTCGGCGGGCCGGTCGTGCGGCAGCAGGATACCCTGCGCCAATCCCAGCTCGACACACAGCCGCATCTTGGCGATGCCCTGCAGCGCCGCCTCGCGCGGAAAAGCGTCGCGCCCGGCATTGCGCGTCGCCGCGAGATTGCCGAGGCTGAGCCCGGCGAAATTATGGCTGGGGCCGACGATCCCGTCGAAATTGATCTCGTGCAGCTGGCCGGTCATCGTCAGATCTTTCCGACGTAAGTGATGGTGTCGCCCAAGCCGAGCCCCAGCGTCCGGGCGACCTCGTCATCGACACTAACCCCTGTGCCCGTGTCGGCAATTCGGCCCCAGCCGGCGCGAAAGTCAGCGAGATGGCCGGTGGTCACCAAACCGGGCTCGCCGTCAGCGCCGCCGATTGCCGTGACCGTGACTTCGCGCGCATCGCGAATGGCGGCGATGCGGTCGGTGGCGACGGTCATGGTGGGGCCGCCGTCGAAGATATCCAGATAAGCGTCGAAGCGAAAACCCTCCGCCTCCAGCATCCGCACCGCCGGTCGCCCCCACTCATGCGGCACGCCCATCACCGCCCGTGCGGCCTCAGGCAGCAGCGCGGTGTAGATCGGGTGCTTGGGCATCAGATCGGCGATGAACTGGTTGCCGTGGATGGCGTTGAACTGGTCCGCCTCGTGAAAGCTCATGCCGAAGAAACGGCCGGCGAGGCCGTCCCAGAACGGTGCATTACCCTCGGCATCGATCACCCCGCGCAATTCGGCGACAGTGCGATCGGCAAAGCGCGCGCGGTGGCGGCGGATGAAGAGATAGCGGCTGCGCGCCAGCAAAGCGCCGCAGCCACCCGACCGCGCGCTTGGTTCAAGATAGAGCCCGCCGACCTCGCTCGACCCATCGAGATCGGTGGACAGCGTCAACATCTCAGCGCGAAAAGTAGCGCCCAATTCCCGGCTGACCTGGCTCATCACGCCGATGCGGTAGGAATAGAACGGCAAACCAGACCCGACCCGCGCGAAGATCTGGCTCGTGCCATGCACCTCGCCCTCGCGATCGACCAAAACGAAGAGGAAACGATCATCGGCGATCACATCCTCCTCTGCCCGCGCCAGTGCCGCAGCGGAACGCTCCAATTTTTCAGCCAGCGTGTCGCGATCGGGCGGCAGATTCGTCATGCCGGCGCCCCCGCCCTGGGCCATGCGATAGATCGCGTCGAGATCGCCGAGCCGGGCGGGGCGCACCCAGAAACTCATGGCGCCCAGCCGTCACGATCGAGGCGGTGCAATGTCAGCGCGGTCAGCCTCGCGCGTTCGGCGAGCGAGCTGACCGTGAGAAACTCGTCCGGCGAATGGATCGCCCCGCCGACCGCGCCCATGGTATCGACCACCGGCACCCCGCAAGCGGCGATATTGTTGCCATCGCAAACACCGCCGGTATCGGCGCGCGTGCAAGGCTGGCCAAGATCAGCGGCGGCGCGCGTCACCAGTGCAAACAAGCGCTCGGCGGCGGGATCAACGGGTTTAGGTGACCGCGAAAAGCCACCATGAAGATCGATCGTCACCTCATGCGCGGCAGCTATAAGCGCGGTCAACTCGGCGATCATGGCTTGCGCAGATGCCGCACCAGCCGGCGTCTGCGGGCGGATATTGAAGCGCAACACCGCCAGATCGGGTACGCGGTTGTTGGCGCCGCCGCCATCGATCTTGGCCGGATTGATCGATAACTCCGGGCCTTGTGCTGCCGCGAGCCGCAAGGCAAGATCGGCCGCAGCCAGCAGCGCATTACGCCCGTCGCGCGGATTGCGTCCGGCATGAGCCGAACGCCCGTGCACCAGTGCCGAAAAATTGCCCGACCCTGGCCGCGCGCCCGCCAGCACTCCTGGCGCCAGCGCTGGTTCATAGGTCAACGCTGCCAGCTTCCCTGCCGCGAGTTCCTGGATCAACGGCGCGGAAGACAGCGAACCGGTTTCCTCATCGCTGTTGATCAGCACATCATAGCCGAGCGCCGGGTCACTGCGCTCGAAAGCGATCAGTCCGGCCAGCATCAGCGCTAAGCCCCCCTTCATATCGGCAGTGCCGGGGCCATGCAGCGTCTCCGCATCGAGCCAGTCGCAGATCTGAAACGGATCGTCCTTTCCGTAAACCGTATCCATATGCCCGGTCAGCAACACCCGCCGCGCCGCCTCAGGCCGCACGCGCAACACCAGATGCCGTCCGCATTCAACCCCCATTTCACGCCCGTCCGCAGCGATAGCGCTGACGGGTGCGGGATCGACCAGTGCGATTGATCCCGGCAACACGGCAAAAGCATCAGTCAGCCGCGCCGCCATTTCGGCCAGCCCTGCCAGATTGCCACTGCCGCTATTCACCGCCGCCCAGTCGAGCACCTGCTCCAGCATCGGCGCTGAGGCGATCTGATCGAGAAGCCGCTGCTCCGCGGGGGTCAGCCCGGTCATTCCGGCCGCCTAGCGACCGGATTGAAGTACAAGTAAGGAAACTCCCCTCTCATAAGGCGACTATATCGATTGATCGGCGCGAGGTAACCCCCAGCGAAAACCCCTGCCGGGAAGTCGCGCCCAGACTCCCCGCCCGCTTGCGGGAGGGGCTGGGGGTGGGCATCTTTGCACGCAACACACCCAACGCCGGAATTGATTCTTAGGTGAGGAAGAAGGGCCCACCCCTAGCCCCTCCCGCAAGCGGGCGGGGAATTAGTCAGCATCGGCTCCATAAAGCGTCAACTGTTGACAGTTTGACGCCATATCGGCAGGCATGACTATCTAAACCGACACAAGGAAACCCCATGCGCATTTCGGGCGGAAAATTCGTCATTACCGGCGGCGCCAGCCTGATCGGCAGCCATGTCGCCGATCGTTTGTTGGCCGAAGATGCCGGCGAAGTGGTGCTGCTCGATAATTTTGCGCTGGGCACGCCGGAGACGGTCAGCCACCTTGATGGCGACGCGCGCGTGCAATTGGTCAAGGGTGATATCCTGCGGATCAACGAGTTGTACGATGCGTTCAAAGGTGCCGACGGGGTATTCGCGGTCGCCGGATTCCTCACCCTGCCGCTGACGCAAAACCCGCCGCTCGGGCTCGCGGTCAATGTCGAAGGCCAGGTCAATACTTTCGAGGCCTGCCGCTATGCCGGCGTCAGGAAGCTGGTGTTTTCCTCGAGCATCGCGGCTTACGGCGAACCGGGCGAGACGCTGATCGACGAGCAATCGCCGTCCAATCTCGCTTCGTACCAGCCCGGATCGATGCTTTATTCCTGCACCAAGCTGATCGGCGAGGCGCTGTGCAAGCTCTATTCGGCCAACCATGGCGTCGATGCGATCGCGTTGCGCTATGCCACCGTCTATGGCGAGCGCCAGCATTACCGCGGCGTCAATGCGCTCTATATCATCCAGAATTACGACCGCATCCGCCGCGGGCTGCCCCCGGTGCTACCCCGCGACGACAGCGAGGTGCATGACTATATCCATGTCGCCGATGTCGCCCGCGCCAATGTCATGGCCATGGCCTCGGAGATTACCGGCGAGGTGTTCAACGTCGTCACCGGGGTCGAGACGACCGTGCGCCGGATCGCCGAGATTCTGCTGGAAATCACTGGCAGCGATCTCGAACCGGAATGGGTGGACGATGCCGGCGGGGTCAAGGCCACCAGCAGCCCCTCGCTCAAGCTCAGCCGCGAAAAAATCAGGGCCATGCTCGGCTGGGAGCCGGTGGTGAGCGTGGAGGACGGCATCCGCCGGCTGACCGACTGGCGCGCGACGCAAGGTTAATGGCGATGCGCGAACAGCGATTGCCCGCGGTCTACATGCGCGGCGGCACCTCCAGGGCGGTGATGTTCCACGCTCGCGACTTGCCCGCAGACCGCGCCGCCTGGAATGCGATCTTCCTCGCGGCGATGGGCGTGCCCGATCCCAACGGGCGCCAGCTCGATGGCATGGGCGGCGGGTTGTCGTCGCTGAACAAGGTCTGCGTGATCGGGCCGCCGAGCCGCAGCGATGCCGATGTCGACTACACCTTCGTACAATTGGGCGTAGACCAGCCGCTGGTCGATTACGGCGGCAATTGCGGCAATATGTCGGCGGCGATTGGCCCTTTTGCAATCGAGGAAGGGCTGGTGCCCTGCCCATCCGATGGCGAAGCCGCAGTCCTCATCCACAACACCAACACCGGTAAGCTTATCAGGGCGCGCTTTCCCGTGATCGAAGGCCGGCTCGCCCCGGATGGTGACATGGCGCTCGACGGCGTGGCCGGCACCGCCGCGCCGATCCGGCTGGAATTCCTTGCGCCGGGCGGCGCCAAGACCGGTAAGCTATTACCAACCGGTGCGGCCACGGATCGGCTCGAAGTGCCCGGCCTGGGCCCCATCGCCGCAAGCTGCATCGATGCCGCCAATCCTTGTGTCTTCGTCAACGCAAGCGACCTCGGCATGTCCGGTAGCGAATTGCCCGGCGATCTCGACAAAGATGCCGATTGGCTCGCCCAGATGGAAGCCATCCGCCGCGCCGCGTCGGTGGCGATGGGACTGGCGCCCGATCTCGATGCCGCCGGCCGCCTCGCCAGCATCCCCAAGGTGGCAATGCTCGCCGCGCCAGCCCAGGCGCCGACGATTGCCGGCCCACTACTGAGCGCGGACGCGCATGACATCGCGGTGCGGATGATCTCGGTCGGCCAACCGCATCGTGCGGTGCCGATCACCGGGGCGATCTGTCTGGCCGTGGCGGCGCGGGTGCCCGGCACCATCGCTCACCAGCTTTGCTCAGCCGGCGAAGATCCGATCCGGATCGGTCATCCTTCGGGCACGACGGTCGTGGACGCGGCGGTAACGGCTGATGCCCAAGGCGTGCTGCAGGCCGATCACGGCGCTGTCTATCGCACAGCGCGGCGGCTGTTCGAAGGAAACGTGCTGTTTCGCTTGCCATGAAGCGGGCAGCTTCTGTCAACTGTTGACAGTTTGCGACTCTCGGTTGTAAGCCGAATGGGATTTGAGGATTGAGAGGAGTTGCGCCGATGGCCGCTGAAGCAAACCAGGTTTGGGACGTGATTGTCGTCGGTGCGGGCAATGCCGCAATGTGCGCCGCCCTCTCCGCTGCCGAGCAAGGCGCGAAAGTCGTGGTCCTGGAAAAAGCCACCCTCGAAGATCGCGGCGGTAATTCGACCTTCACCGCCGGCGGTTTCCGCTTTTGCCACGATGGCGTCGAGGATCTGCGCACCGACATTCTCGATGACATGACCGATGGCGAATATAGCTCGATCGGCAATCTGCCGATGCTGACGCATGAGAAATTCCTCGAAGACCTGATGCGGGTGACCGACAATCTCGCCGACGAAGATCTGGCGAACATCCTCATCGGCCGGTCGCGCGATACGATGCGCTGGATGCGCAAACACAAGATCCGCTTCATCCCAATGTTCGGTCGCCAGTCCTACAAGATCGACGGCAAGCACCATTTCTACGGCGGCGTGAATATCGAGGCGGTCGGCGGCGGCTGGGGCCTGGTCGACATGCTGATGCAGGCGGCGGACCGCATGGGCATCACCGTGCGCTACGAGACGGCACTGCGCGATCTGATCGAGGATCAGATCGGCCGGGTGATCGGCGTGCGCGCCAAGGGCCCCGACGGCTACGAAGACATCATGGGCAAGACGGTGGTGCTCGCTTGCGGCGGCTTCCAGTCGAACCCGGAAATGCGCGTCCGCTATCTCGGCGCCGGCTGGGAATTGTGCCGAGTGCGCGGCACGCAGCACAATACCGGCGATGGTATCAACGCCGCGCTGAAGATCGGCGCCCGCCCGTTCGGCGGCTGGTCGAGCTGCCACGCGGTGCAGTGGGACATCTCCGCCCCGCCCTATGGCGACCGTGTCATCCTCGACAATTTCCAGAAGCATTCCTACCCGATCGGCATCGTCGTCAATCTCGAAGGCAACCGCTTCGTCGATGAAGGCGCCGATTATCGCAATCACACTTACGCCAAATACGGCCGCGAAGTGATGAAGCAGCCGCAGCGCGCAGCGGTGCAGATCTTCGACGCCAAGACCATCGACATGGTGCGCGACGAATACCGCATTCGCGAAGTGACCAAGGCGACCTCCGACACCATCGAGGGGCTGGCCGAGGCGCTCGACATCGATGTCGAAGGGCTGACCAAGACCATCGCGGAATTCAACGCCGCTTGCCAACCGGGCGAATACAACCCCTCGATCCTCGATGGCGTATCGACCAAGGGGATCAAGCCGCCCAAGTCGAACTGGGCGCTGCCGATCGACAAGGGCCCTTACACCGGCTTCGTCGTCACTTGCGGGATCACCTTCACTTTCGGCGGGCTCAAGATCAATACCGACGGTCAAGTGCTCGATCTGGTGGAAAAACCGATCCCTGGGCTGTACGCGGCGGGCGAATTGGTCGGCGGGCTATTTTATCAGAATTATCCTGGTGGTACCGGCCTGTTGAACGGCGCCGTGTTCGGGCGGCTGTCGGGCGGCAATGCCGGCAAGGCGGCAACGTCGAGCTGAGCCTAAACTGGGGACTAGCGAATGGCCGGGATGCTCGCCGAGAAGGTACAGGCGCAATCGCTAGTCGATGTCGTAGCCGAGCGGATCGAGGCGGCGATCGTCAGCGGGGTGCTGGAGCCGGGCAGCCGGGTTTCCGAGCAGGCGCTCGCGGCACAGCTCGGGGTCAGCCGGGGGCCGCTGCGCGAGGCAATCCGCCGTCTCGAAGGGCGCAAGCTGCTCGAGCGGACACCTAACATCGGTGTCCGCGTGGCCCAGCTATCGCTCAAGGATCTCCAGGAAATCCTGACCGTGCGCGAGGCGCTGGAAGGCATGGCCGCCGGGCTCGCCGCCGCGCATATGCCGGACGCCGACATCGCCGCGCTGCGCAAGCTGCTCGCCAGCCACGGCAAGCAGAAGGAACTGGCGGACGGTACCGGCTATTATCAGGAATCGAAGGATTTCGACTTTCATTTCCGCATCGTCACCGGCAGCGGCAATACCCGCCTCGCCGAAATGCTGACCGGCGATCTCTATTATCTGCTGCGCGTTTATCGCTACAAATCCAGCACCAAGCCGGGCCGCGCCCGCGAAGCGCTGGCCGAACACGAGCGGATCGTCGCCGCGATCGAAAAGCGCGATCCTGCCGCCGCCGAAGCAGCGATGCGCGACCATTTGCGCCACGCCCGACGCTTCGTCGAAGAGCAGATCGCTGCCGAAAGCCCGGCCTGAGTCTCGGCACCCTGATTGCCATCATGCCACCAGCAACCTAGCATCGGGCAAAATGGCGAAACGTTGGGAGCGGAACTATGCCTTTCATCGGCTCGATCGAAGACCGCCTGACGATCCGCGAACTGTTCGGAGCATACAGCTACGCCGGCGCCATCGCCAGCCCGGACGCCTGGCTCGACTGTTGGGCAGAGGACTGCCGCTGGGTCTCCCACCTGTTCGACGTCTCGGGCAAACCGGCGCTGCGCGCGCAATGGGATCAGCTCTGGGCCGACTGGAAATGCGTCGCCTTTTTGAACGAAATCGGCATGATCGAAGTGGCGGGAGCAACTGCTACCGTGCATTCGACGACCCGCGAAATAGTCGAACTCAAGAGCGGCGCATTGTTCAAGCTGGTCGGTCGCTACGACGATCGCCTGGTCAAGGCCAATGGTGAGTGGCGTTATCAGCGGCGCGATTACACCGTGCTGTTTACCGAAGCGCCTTGAAAGACGTGTCGCCCCATTCTCCCAAACCCCTCCGTTGATACAAATGAGGCTGGCAGAGCCCCCGCCTTTGTCCTAGCGTCGGGTAATGGAACGGAATGATGGCATCAGCGGTCCGCCGGGCAGCTGGGCCGCCGGCAAGGTTGGCTCGCTTTCGCGCAGACAAGGGATTGCCGGGGGCGTGGCGATTGCGCTGCTAGCGCTGGCGGGGTTGTGGACGCTGCGGCTGTTTCTCCCGGCCCTGGGCTGGGGGATCATCTTTGCCGTCTCGCTGTGGCCATGGTTCGAACGCTGCGGCGAGCGCTGGCCGCGTGGACGGCCCCTGGCGCTGCCCTTCGGCTTTACCCTGCTCGTCCTGCTCGCCTTCGTCATTCCACTGGTGATGGTGACCGATACGCTGATCCGCGAAGGCGCAGGGCTGATGCATTGGATCGCCGATGCCCGGGCGCAAGGCTTGCCGCCGCCGGCCTTCCTGCAACAATTGCCGTTCGCGCCGCATATCATCGCCTGGTGGCAATCGACGCTCAGCACGCCTGCTGGTATCCGTCATTTATCGCTGCACACCGCGCCGGGTGGCGAATCGCCCTTCGGCGCCGGTGGCCGCATCGTCGGCGCGGTGGCCCATCGCCTCCTGCTCATCGCCTTCATGCTGCTGGTGCAGTTCTTCCTGCTGCGCGATGGCGAGCGTGTCGTCGCCGCGCTGCGCATCGGCAGCCGCCGCGCGTTCGGCAAAGCCGGTGAGAATGTCGCTGCGCAAGCGGTGCAGGCGATCCGTGGCACGGTCAACGGCCTCGTCATCGTCGGCTTTGGCGAGGCGCTGATCCTCGGGGTGACCTATGCCTTCGCCGGCGTCGACCATGCCGCGCTGCTCGGCCTGCTGACCGGCCTGCTTTCGGCCATCCCCTTCGGCGCCATCGTCGCCGTGGCCTTGGCGGTGGGCCTGCTGGCGGCCAGCGGCCAAGTCGCGGCGGCCGTCGTGGTTGCGGCGATCGGTGCGGTGGTGGTCTTCCTTTCGGACCATTTCGTGCGCCCGGTGTTCATTGGCGGCGCAACCCGCCTGCCGTTTCTATGGGTGCTACTGGGCATTCTCGGCGGCATCGAAGCCTGGGGTCTGATCGGCCTGGTACTGGGTCCGGCGTTGATGGCGGTGTTGATGCTGTTGTGGCGCGAATGGGTCGGCGCGGTGCCCGGGCCACTCAACCCACCGCAGTCCGAAGCAGTGACAAGCAGCGAGCCCGCAGCATGATATCTGGGTCGTAAAATGGTGAGCGATTTTTATAATGTTGCTTAATAAAAGTCCGACCCTCGATTTTTAGCAGCGAGCAAGTTGATCTTCACGCACCAATTCCATGATTCTGATTAATAGAACGGAAG
>JAMFSI010000050.1 GCA_026225215.1 Sphingomonas palustris
GCGGAATAGCGCACCAGCCCGGTGAGCACACAGGCCACCGCCATATAGACCAGCGTCGCCACCGCCAGCGCGCTCAATATGCCGATGGGGATGTCACGCTGTGGCTGCCGGGCTTCCAGCGCCGCCGTTGCTACCGCTTCGAAGCCGAGATAAGCGAAGAACAGGATCGAGGCGCCGCGTAGAACCCCGGCCCAGCCATAAGTAAAGCCGCCCTGGCTCGGCGGAATGAACGGATGCCAGTTGGCGGAATGGACATGGCTGGCACCGAGCGCCACGAACAGTACCAGCACGCCGATCTTCACCGTCACCATCACCGCATTGAGCCGCGCCGAATGCGAAACCCCCCGCACCAACACGGCGGTGAACAATGCGACCAGCGCCACCGCGACGAGGTTGACGCTGCCACCGACGTGGAAATGCTGACCGTCGGCGCGGGTGACCGACTGGACGTAAGGATTGGTGAAAATGGCCGGCAGATGCACCCCGAAATCGCCCAGCAGGCTCAGCAGATAGCCCGAAGCGCCGACCGCGAGTAGCGAACCCGCCAACCCCATTTCGAGCGAAATCATCCACCCCAGCGTCCAGGCGGCCAGTTCGCCCAGCGAAGCATAGGCGTAGCTGTAGGAGGCCCCCGCGACCGGCAGCGTCGAGGATAATTCGGCATAGCACAGCGCGGTGAAGGCGCAGGCGATGCCGGCCAATGCAAAGGACAGGATCACCGCCGGCCCGGCGTAATTGGCGGCAGCGGTCCCCGTCATCACATAGACACCGGCGCCGACGATACAGCCGATGCCGATCAACGTCAGTTGCACCGGACCGAGGGTGCGGGCCAGACCATGATGCAGGCTGTCATCGCGCACGTCGGCTAACGGTTTGCGGATCAGCAGTCGGTGGCCTGGTGGCGGCATCGGAGTGCTCCCCTGCGGTTGCGCAAGCGAGTCAGGCTATCACCCCTGTACCGGGCGCAAAGCAGGGAATGGGCCGGGCATCGTCGCCGCAGGGCCAGATCGGCTTTATCCCCGAACGGTGCGGGTCATCCACTCGGCCAGCGCCGGTTCGGTTCCAGCGACGATTTCATCGAAGGTCTCGGGCCGCTCGTCCTGCCCCAGCTTGAATGCGGCGTGGACTTCGCGCACCGTCGCGCGAAAGGCGATGACATGCTGCGCCAGTTCGGCATAGCGCGCGCCCATGCGATCGGGGGTCCACGGTTGCGGATAGTCGCGCTCTACCCAGCCGGCGAGGCGCTCGAGTGCTGCATGGGTCTCGTTGGGGACGAAGCGTATTTCGACCTCGAAGCGCGCTACCGCATAATTCCAGGTCGGCCCCCAGGTCGGGTTGGAAACCAGCGAGGGCGAGATATAAGCGCCAGGGCCTTGCGCCAGCACCATCGCTTCGGGCTGGCGTTCGAGCAGCGCGACATGCGGATTGGCCTTGGCGAAATGCCCGAGCAGTGAGGCGACGCGGCCTGCGCCATCGCGTTCGACCAGCAGCGGCAGCACCGTCGCATTGTGTCCTGCGGCCCCCGCCGAGACGATCCAGGCCAGCGGATAGGCATCGACCAGTGCGGCGACGTCACTGTCCGATTTGGGCACGAAAAGCGAGCGCAGGGTCATGGCAGTTCCTTTCGAACGGATTTGGGCAGCGTCCGGCGCAACCGGCGCCGGACCCACCACAGGCCGGCGCCGAGGACGATCATCGCGACCAGCCACGCGCCGATGAGCAGGACGGCGACACGCCCGGCGACGCCCAGTGCCTCTCCGGTATGGACCGGCAGGATGTCGTCGGCAATGCGGTGCGCGAGCGAGGCGTTCGGGGCATCGTATGCGCCGATGACGCGGCCGCTGTGGCCATCGACGAATATCCGGCTGCTACCGTAAGCACGCGACAATTCTCCCGGCTCGACGAGACGAATTTGCCAGATTGCGCTGCCGGCTGCGGGAAAGATCACGGCGGCCAATCGCGCGCCCGGCTGCCGCATCATCGCTGCCCGTACCGCTGCGGGTAAGTCGATTGTGCCAGATGTCGAGGGCGAAGACGTCGGCGCGGGCGGCATTCCGGCGCCGATCAAGCCCGCGAAGCCATCGGAAAACACGCTCAGGACGCCGGTCGAAACCAGCGCTATTGCCGGCACCACCAGCCACAATCCCAAGGCGCGATGCCAGCCGAACAGACGCGCCGCCGAATTGCGACCTCCACGCGGATCGAGCCTGCGCCGCCATTGCCGGCGACGCGGCCAGGCGATGCCCAGCGCGAGCAACAAGTTGGAAAGCAGCAGCACGCCGCTGACGCCGATGATCCAGCCACCGGTATCGCCGGCCATCAGCGTCTGGTGGAAATTATCGATGCTATCAAGCAACCCGCCATGGCGCAGCAACTCGCCATCGCGTCGGACGCGCAGGACATCGCCGGCACCGTCGATCCGCACGGTTTCGCCGGGATGACCGCTCACCGTGACGTCCCAGCGGCCATGCCCGCCCGCGCTCGTCCACATCTGGGTGACGGTTCGGCCTGATCCCGGTGGCGCCAGCGCCGCCAGCCGATGGGAAATTGCGGCGAGGTCGAGCGGGCGATCGGCTGCAGCGATGCCGGCATCGTCGAGTTCCCAATGAAACACGCAGATCATGCCGGTGATCGCTTGCATCAGCCACAGGCTGAGCATTGCCAGGCTGAGCCAGCGGTGCAGTTTGACCAAGCCGAGCCGCCAGCGCGGCTTGGTCGCGCGCGCATCGGCTTCAGAAGAGGATATCGCCGGGGTTCTCATTTACCGGTTTTGCTTAGGTTCGCTAAGCCTTGGATGCCATCGGCGATAGGCCAAGAACTGTTGATCAAGGGCGAAAAAGCCCTCCTGCTGACCCCCATGCTGCAACCAAGCTGTCACGATCACACGGCTAAGAGGCCGTTTGGAAATTCGGTGCCGGCCCGCGCCCCCGCTGAAATCGCGCTTGCAGCCGGTGGGGTCCGGTGCATGATGTGACAAGATGGCGCGGCCTCTCCCGCCACAAAAGTTCCGGGAGACGGACGTGATCCGAGAAATATTGAAAATGGGCGACCCTCGTCTGTTGCGCATCGCCAAGTCGGTCGAAGATATTCACGATCCTGCACTCGAACCGATCATCGCCGACATGTACGACACCATGCACGCCGCTGGCGGCGTCGGGCTGGCCGCGCCGCAGATCGGCGTTGACCTGCGGCTGATGATCTTCGGTTTCGACACTAATCCGCGCTACCCCGAGGCGCCGCCGGTGCCGGCGACCACGTTGATCAATCCATGGCTGGAAATACTGGGCGACGAGCGCGAGGAGGGATGGGAGGGATGCCTTTCCGTGCCGGGTCTGCGCGGCCTGGTCCCTCGCGCCAGTCGCATCCGGTACGGTGGGCTGCTGGAAGATGGCAGCCTGGTCACGCGCGAAGTCGAAGGATTTCATGCGCGTGTGTTCCAGCACGAGTTCGATCATCTCAATGGCGTGCTCTATCCGCAACGCATCACCGATATGACCAGCTTCGGCTTTATCGAGGCACTGGCCTCCGAGAGTGATCATGCTTGACGCATTTAACTCCAGTTATATGGTAGAGATTAGTGACCGACGATAGTCGGCTGGAGTGGAGAGAGCGGATGAAGCCTGTGTTATCGCGCCTGGTTCCCCTGTTGCTGGCGGGTATTGTGCTCCCAGCGCAAACGTTTGCCCAAGGGGCGCCAGCGCCGGTGGGAAGCGCAACCACGGTCGATCCAGCGACGATACCTCCGGTTCCCGGCTGGGATGAAGCGATCACCTCGCTGCGGACTTTGCCGCAGCGCATTCTCGCACGCCTGCCCGAACCGCTACGCGCCGACCCGCAGATCCGACAGGAAGTCGGCCGGCTGGCGTTGGAGGCGCTGTCCTCGCAGGGACTCGATGCCCTGGGTGCCGATGGCGATCATCCGGTGTTCCTCCCCACCATCGGACAAGTGCTGAACATCGGCCAGCCCAATGCCGATACCATCTACCGCTCGGCCAAAATCACGCCGGGTGGGACTTATCGCCTGCGCGGGTTGCGCGGCAGCTATCGCCTCGCGGTGTTCGCCGAGATCGCTCCACATCCGAAACAGGAGCCCGGCAAGCCGATCAACCTCGGCCCCAAGCCGGAAACGCATGTCCTCAGCGATGTGCCGGTCGATGGTGACGGGCACTACGATGTCATTCTAAGTCCCGCCCGCCCCACCGGCTATACCGGCACCTGGTGGCAGCTGGGCGCCGCCACCAATCAGCTGCTGCTGCGACTGGTCAGTTCCGACTGGGCGCATGAGATATCGCCGACGATCTCGATCGAGCGGCTTGACGCACCCGCGACTCGCCCGCGTCCGCCCGCCAGCGATCTCGAAGCCCGGCTTCGGGCGCTGCCGCAAGCGGTGGACTTCATCGCCCCGCTGCTGGTCGACCATGTCGAGCGGCTGCGCGCCGAAGGCTATGTCAACAAGCTCAAGATCACCGATTTCGCGCAGATGGGCGGCTTGAAGGGCCAGTTCTACTACGAGGGTGCTTATGACCTCGGCGATGACGAAGCGCTGATCGTATCGGCCAAGGCGCCGGCGCACTGCCGCTACCGCTCGACCATTCTGACTAACGAAATCTACGAAACCACCGATTGGGTGAACAACCAGTCGAGCCTGAACGATGCCCAGTCGGCGATCGATGGCGACGGCGTGTTGCGCGTGGTGGTGTCGGCGAAGGACCCGGGCGTGCCGAACTGGCTCGATACCGCCGGCCATCGCCATGGCGCAATTCAGGGCCGCTGGACCGACTGCGACAGCCAGCCCACGCCGTCAGTCGAGAAGGTTAAACTGGCCGAGCTGCGTCAGCACTTGCCAGCCGAAACCCCGACCATAACGCCCGAACAACGCGACCGCATTTTGCGGGATCGCCGCGCTGCTGCGCAACAACGGCCATTGTGGTAACTCTTGACGGTTTAACCCAAGGCGCTGAAATTCTTATCAGCGGTGGTCGGCTCCTCGAAATCGCCGGCAATCTCTGATGGCCAGATCTGGACCGGTTCCTCACGATCCGCCACGATCCGGTACGACAGCGTCGATAACAAAGTGAAGAGCCAGTGAGCATCGGCGCCGGCGCGATGCCGTTCGGGGCAGAGCCAGTCCGCACGTTGCTGAGCGAACCGAATCTGTTCGGGGCTGGCATTCAATTCGTCGAAGATGTCGCGGACATGCTCGATGTGGATGGCAGCAGGACGGATTAAAGCTGGCCGCGCTGCGTCAAGTAGCTCCTGCCACCAGATGCCATCGATCGAACTATCGGCGATCACTCGCGCCGAACCCACCGCCCTGCGCACTTCGTCGACCACGAAAGCGGGTTCCAACCCTTGCTCATCGAGTTGCTGCCGGCTGATCCCATGGAGGCGAAAGGCCTCTTCCGTCCACTCCCACTCACGCCATTCCGCCAGCGGCTTGATCAACCACGAGAAGGTGCCCAGCGGCCCGGAAACGCCGACTTCGATCGGGTAGGATCGGCCATGGCGCGGCAGGCAGCTGGCCTCAAAATCGATCGTCACCCATTCCATCGAACCTGCTCCGCCCACTGCGCCCCACCTGCAATTCGGGCCGCCCAGTTTGGTTCCCTGTGTTTTCGCTCAGGGTCGTTTCCTATCTACCGGCTGCCCATAAGCATATCAGGACGGCAGGCGCGATAGCATTTCTTGCACCATTATCTATTAACCCCAGCCAAACGGAGTCGCTCTGGTGTCGACCATCAGATCATCGAACAGATAAGTGACACTAGGGCTACCTCGATACGGTCGGTATTCAGCCGGCAGCCACCGTCGAGTAGTATTTTCAGCCGATGACGGACCATGGCAGCTTCATTCTGCCCGATATTCTCACGTCAACGATTACCCTGGAGCGCGGCGAGATCGGCGGGAGTGTTGATATTGGCGGGGGGAGACGGCAACGTCACCGCGCGCGCGCCGATCGCCTCGACCAGCGCGCAAAGCGAATGCTTGCCCGTGCCGGTCAGGATCGCCTCGATGGCTTTGATCGTGCTCCCCGGCCACAAGCCGATCACCGGCTGGCTGGTAATGTAAGCCGGCTGGAAGGGGGCTGAAGCGCCAACGGTTTCCGCGCCGAGCCATTCGGGCAGATTGTCAGGCAGACCAGCGGTATCGACACCCAGCGACAACACCGCTTCATAGCCTTCATCGCGCGCCAGATGCAGCGCTGCGGCAAGCCCGGCCAAGGGCCCCATGCCGGGCGCAGGCCAATCGGGCAGCGTCGGCGCGGGGGCAGCAGCGCGGCCCGCTACCACGACATATTCGCACCAACCGGACAACGCATCGACCGCGCGCGCTATCAGGGTGTGGCCATCGAGTTCGGCCAGCGCCTTGTCGCTGCCGAAGCGGCTGGATTTTCCGCCCGCCAGCACCACACCCAGAATCATTGTCAAATACCCGCTGTTACGATCATCAGGGCCGCGCGTTGCCGCGTCGGACGGGTAGTCTGGCATAGTTCCAGAAGCAGGGCGATAGGTTCCGCCGCTTTTCGGCGCGATCAGTAAACCACGACGCTGCGGATCGATTCTCCGGCATGCATCAGCTCGAAGCCCCGGTTGATCTCATCCAGGCTCAGGACATGGGTAATCATCGGGTCGATCTCGATCTTGCCGTTCATGTACCAGTCGACGATCTTGGGCACATCGGTACGGCCGCGCGCGCCGCCAAAGGCCGAGCCCTGCCAGACGCGCCCGGTGACCAGCTGGAACGGGCGCGTGGCGATCTCCTTGCCGGCTTCAGCCACACCGATCACGGTCGAAACCCCCCAGCCGCGATGGCAGGCCTCCAGCGCCTGGCGCATCACCGTGGTATTGCCGGTGCAATCGAAGGTGTAATCGGCGCCGCCATCGGTCAGCGCGACGAGATGCGCGACGATATCGCCCTCGATCTGGGTGGGGTTGACGAAATGCGTCATGCCGAAGCGGCGACCCCACTCCTCCTTGCCGGGATTGAGATCGACACCGATGATCTTGTCCGCACCGACCAGCCGTGCACCCTGGATCACATTCAGCCCGATGCCGCCCAGACCGAATACCACCACGTTAGCACCTGGCGTTACCTTGGCGGTGTTGATCACCGCGCCGACGCCCGTGGTCACGCCGCAGCCGATGTAACAGCTCTTGTCGAAGGGCGCGTCGGTGCGGATTTTAGCGACGGCGATCTCGGGCAGCACGGTGAAGTTCGAGAAGGTCGAACAGCCCATATAGTGGAAGATCGGCTGGCCCTTATAGCTGAAACGGCTGGTACCATCGGGCATCAGGCCCTGGCCCTGGGTCGCGCGGATCGCGGTGCACAGATTGGTCTTGCCCGAGAGGCAGCTTTTGCACTGGCGACATTCGGGCGTGTAGAGCGGAATGACATGATCGCCGGGCTGTACCGAAGTCACCCCCACTCCCACCTCGCGCACCACGCCTGCGCCTTCATGACCAAGGATGCTGGGGAACAGCCCCTCGCTATCGAGCCCATCGAGCGTATAGGCATCGGTGTGGCAAATGCCGGTGGCCATGATTTCGACCAGCACCTCTCCCGCGCGGGGCCCTTCCAGATCGACTTCGACGATCTCCAGCGGCTGTTTCGGCGCAAAGGCAACGGCGGCGCGGGTTTTCATGCTGGGCAACCTCATAAACGCGAAGGGTGCCGCGCTCATAGCCGGGTTGGAAAACCTGCGCCAGCCGGCCTAGAGCATCGTGCGAAAAAGTGGGTACCGGTTTTTCACATTAAACGATGCGACAACAAAAGCTTAGAGCGGGCAGCGTGATATCGCGCCGCCCGCTCTAATGACCCAATGCCACGGCCCAGTCGTGGACGGCTTGCAGACGGGCGGTGTTGTCGGCGCAGTTCAATGCGTCGTCCCGGCTGACGGCGATGGGATTACCGACGGGCTCGCCCCCAGCAGAAACCTCGGCACTTTCACCGGGTCGGTCGCCGCGCGCGGGGGTGTCGGCATTGCCGGGCAAATCGGCACTGCGGGCGCTATCCTGAGCGGCGGCGAGCTGCAGGACGGCAGCATGGTAACGGCTGCGCAGATCAGCAGCGCTCTGATCGCTTTGCGCGGCGAGCTTGGCATTTTGGGCATCTTTGGCCTCCTTTGCTACGGTGGCTTGCTGAACAGCGCTGGTATTAGCGCGCTGGATCGCGACGATCGTCGTGGCGCGCTGGCGGGCAAGAGTGGCCCATTTGTCCGCTTCGTGGTGCTCGACGATGCCGAACACCAAAGCCAGGAGCGCAACCCCGGTCATCGGATGGGCGAACAGCCATGTGGCCGCGCTGCGCAGCCAAGTCAGCAGGCGCAGCGGCAGGGTTGCTTGCGGCACGGCGAGGCCGGCTATGGTTTCGATCAGGCTCATGGAGTTGGAGCCGCGAGATGCCGGCGAGCCAGCGCGGTCAGCGCCTCGCCGCGATGACCCATGTATATGATGGCCGCCATGATGACTCCTGGGTTTGTAAATAAGCGCGCGTTAAGCGGAGGAAGCTATCGAGTGCTTTGCTCGGCCTCGGCCTCGGCCTCGACTTCGACTTCGACACCCGCCGGCCCCACTTGAAAACGAAAGGCGCGGGTGACGTTTTCCATGCCGTAGAACATCGTGCCGAGGCCGATGATGCCAAGTGCGCTGCGCGCGATCTCGCGCAGCCCGCCCGCATCACGGCGCAGCACTTCGGCAATCCACCAGATCAGCGTCAGCAGTGCGACGGCGATGGCGGCCTCAACGATCGCTCTTAACGCGCGGCGGGTATCGGGGTCGCGCAGGCCGTTCATACCAGCATATCCGGCGTGAGATACAGCGCGGCTTCGGCAGCGCGACGGCGGACAAGGCCGGGCAAGCTTCGGCCCCCGCCCTTGTCCCAATCGGCAAAGGCCGCCGCCGCCTGATGATGCTCGCCGGCCCGGTGAAAACGCAGCACGCTCGAACTGAAAAAATGACCCAACCCAATGTTGTAAGCCAGCGAACACATCGCGCCGAATTGGTTGGCGTTAGTCAAAGCCGCACCACAGGCCCGCGTCATCTCGGCGGCGAGTTGTCGCAGATCCTGCGCCAGCCGGGCATCGGCCTCAGCCTGCGTCCATACCAACCCCCGATGGATATCGCTGCCCGTCGCGCCCCAGCCGATCGTCCAGGGCGCGCCGCCGCTGCCCGGATCGGGATAGGCGGTCAGGCGGCAGTGCTCAGCGCCGCGCAGGATCGCCAGCGCAGCCACATTTATGGTGTCGGCCATCGCCGGCTCCTTTGAACAGTAAAGAGGGAGTTTGGTCAGCGCCCGCGCTATTTCGCGAGGTGTTCGATCAGCCATTCACCGCAGGCGGCAACGATCCCGCCCAGCAAACCCGCCACGCCCAGCCAAGCACCGCGCTCGCCCTTGCGCTCACTGTTCGTCAATTCCAGCGCGGTGATCCGGTCATCGAGCGGCGCAGTGGCGGCGGAAATAGCCCCGCTGACGCTGCGCACTTCGTGTTTGATCTCGGCCAAGCCCCGATCCAGCGACAGCTCCATTCGCCCCATGCGTTCGTTCATCGCCTTGAGACCGCCTTTCACCTCGCCGACCTCGAAGATGATGCCATCAGGGGGGATGTTCATGGCAAAATCAGGCGGCATGGATCGACCTTCCGGTTTCGTGCCACAGCCCGGTCGAGGCATTGAATTCCACCTCGATCCAGTCGCCGAACAGCGCCAGCGTGCAATCCGCATTGAGTCGCAACCCAGCACCATTGCGCCCGAAGGTGAAGCTGGTGCCGGTCGTGGTCGCGGTATCCCAATAAATCCGCGATCTCTGGCCAAAGGCATAACCAAAGGGGCTGGCGAACGGCGCAGCCATGGTGATCGCGATTGCGACCGCTGCGCCGGTATACAGCAGCGACATCCGGGGATTGCTGACGGTCAGCGCATAAGGCCCGCTTGAAATCATTGCCGGATAAACCCCCAGCGGCCGGCCCGAGCCGATCAGATGGCTGCTGGTCGGCCCAGCCATCGCCACCAGTGGCAAGGCAAGGTTGCTGATCGGGGTAACCATATAAGCGACGCCATCCGCCTCGCCGACGCTTAACGAGCAACTGTTCTGGTCGATATATCCCGTGATCGAATAGGCAACCGCGTAGAACCGCTGCGAGATCGCCCAACCCGTCCGGTGGATGTTCAGCCGCACATGCACATCGCTGGGCGGCAGGATGTAATTCGCGCCGACCGCACCCGGAATCACCGTGGTCAGCGTGACCGGGCCCACCAGCGAACAGATCGGATTCTGGTTGGCCTGATCGATGGTATATTCGAGGTCGATATAGGCGCTGGTCAGCGACCCGTTGCTCGTCGCATCGAGAACCAGGGCAATATCGGTGGCACGTCCGCGAATGATCCGGACATAATTGCCGATCAGCACCTGCCCTGCATTGTGGAAATCGCAAGCGACCAGATCGATCCATGGCGGCGCCTGCGCCGCCAGTCTTGTCGGGTAGCCGTAATTATACAGCTGGCCATTCGCCGGACCACCGGTGACGCTGGTCTGCACCGAGTCGTAGAACCGGCAATTGGTGTAGCGGCCACCGATGCCACCGAGGCATTCCGTCGCCAGAAACGATCCGCCGAAGTCGCAATTGTCGGCCTGGACGACGCCGGTCGAAGGGTTGAAAGCACATTGGTTACTACCCCAGATCTGGGTATTGCGCAGGATCTGCAGTGTCTGAGTGGTGCCCGAAATATAGCACGCCTCACCCTTGAAACCGCTGATCCTGCAATTGATCAGGGTGATCTGATCGCATTCGGCGTTCTGCAGCCGGATGCCCTTGTTAGTGAGGTCCGGCCCGTCGGGTGACCCCGGCGTCACTGCGCTGCGTACCCCGGTATAAGCGCAACCACCGTCCAGCCAGATGTTCTCCATGGCGAACCAGGTCAGACCATTGCTGCCGGGCGAAGCCGCCGTGCCACCGATCAGATTGATCCCCGCGCCACGCCAGACATTGTCGCCGACATTCTGCCAGCCATTTTCCAGCGAGGTGCCGCTAATGCTCAGCATCTGGATATGAGTGCCGGTGGACAGCCCGGCGAATTTGACCGGCGCGGTTACCCAAAGCGACTGGCCATCCTGAGCAAAGGCGTCGGGGGCCTGCTGCACGGCCTCGCTGACGCGCGGCGTATTCCAGATGCTCACCGTATCGAAATCGAACAACACGCTGCGCGCGCCGATCGCCTTGGCATAATCGATCGTTGCCTGGACTGCCGGCTGATCATTGTGGCTGCCACCGCGCGCTCCGCCTTGCGAGATCGCCACTGTTCCATCCATCGCCATCAGCCGGAAATAACGGCCGGTGCTATCCGAGGCACAAAACGCGGGGTGACCGGCGGCCAGCACAGCATTGGCCAGAGCGTCCGCTACATAAGTACCGCCGCCCAGGCCGCCTGTCGCGCAACCGCCGGTAATGAAGGCAGTGGCCCCGGCGGGCATGGCGCGCGCGGCAAGATTGGCGAAGAGATCGATCGAAACTGCTTGCACGGGTGGGACGGCATTCACCGCTGCGGAAATCATCGTCGACACGGGCAATTGCGCGAATGTGTCCAGCGCGGGGTTAGTCGGATCGCTGCCTTCCACACGCAGCGCGATCATCGCTTGCGAATAGTCGGCCGCCGCGGCGAGCGGCGTCGCATGGTTCCAATCGGTCATCATGGTATCCCGTGAAAATGGGGGAACAGGCCGGGTCAGTGGCCCTTCGCTCGCCAGCGATAGCCGCTGCTGTCATCGCTGAAGGTGGTTCCCTGATCCTGGATGAACAGATCGGCGGCCGTTCTGCTCAGCGACACCTCATCGATCGTCGTGTCACCAGTGGCGCTGGCGGTAGAGTTGATGATGTTTGCACTGAAATCCAGGCAGGCGTTCGGGAAGCCGCCGAATGGAAAATTCAGCGATGTGGCGCCTTCACTGGTATTGACCGCCGAGACAACGCCGCCCATCTCGATCCAGCCGTTGGGATAGGCCAGCTTCCAATTGCCCGAGCCGTCGGTGCTGAACACCGTTCCGGCGCCGATCGCCGCTTGCACCATGGCAGTCGTCGCCAGCTTGGTGCTGCTGTCGCTGCCGGCCGGCGTGGGGCCGAAAACACTGCCGGTAAAACTGCCGCCAGCAATCGGCATCAGCCCGGCGAGCCCAGCATTGAGAAACGGTGCGCCCGGCGCCAAGGCGATGTCGGGCGTGGCGATCGCCGTCTGCCCATAAGCGAGGGTCACATAATACAGCGGCACAAAGCCGGTATCGACCGCCGGCGCGACCGGCGATGCGGCAGCTACGCCTGCCTTGGCCTGTATATTGACCGTGCCCGCGCGTTTGGTGAAGCTGGGTTGACCATTGTTGGCCGGACCGGAAAAGGGAATGCCCGGGCTCGCCGAATTATAGAAAGGCAGCGTCACCGCACCGGTATCGACCTCGCTGTAAGCCGCTTCGATCAGATAGATCACCGAATAACCCGAAGTGGCAGGCGCAGTCATCGTCAATTGGGTATTGGCCGAAGCCAGCAGGATGCCCTGCTTGACCGTCTGGTCGGTGATATCGGCAGCCAGGCTGGAATAAGCGGCATTATCGATATTCTGAAGACTATAGATCGCGCCAGGGCCGATGTTGACGGCCATGCTCGGCACCGCGGTCGGCGTGCAGATGAGTCCCGAGGCGAGCGTAGAGTTGCCCAGCACATCCATCGCCAGGCGCCCCAGCGCCACCATACAATTGCGATTGGTGTTGAGGATGTCGGTTTCGAGCGGAATTGCTCCCGGCCAGACGATTTGGCGATCCATGCAAATACTCCATAGAAATGCGCGAAAGGGCGAATTTCGAAGTCGGTACCGGCCCGCTCCCCCGGGTTGGTACCGCCCACAAGGTATCATCGATGGGCGGTTGGGCCGGAGCGGGCCGGTACCGACTATCCGAAACGAAGTTTCGGATCAGGCTCTCAGCTGAAGGTCAGCGGCGCACCGTCGAGGGTGAATGACGCCGCATCGCGCGTCAGGGGCTCCCGTATCCAGATACTGCTGATCCGCACCCAGACTGTCGTGCCGGCGGCTTTGGTGGCATCGACGGCGGCGTAGATATCAGCGTCGGTCACGGGTGAGGAAATCAGGGTCAGCGAAGCGTATTCGGCCTGGCTGGCCACGCCATATCCGGCTGTCGCCGCGCCATACCCCGCCACATTGGCGATGCCATATTGCAGCGGGCGATAGGCCGTGACGAAGGCCTGGGCCGGGATCGTTTGCGAACCATAGCCACCGGCTGCGCCATAGCCGGCGTAGCCGACACCGTAGACTCCGGTATCGGCGGGGACGAAAGGCTCGAGAATAGCGGGGGCATTGCCGGTCAGCCTCAGCAGCACATCACTGATGCCCTGACGAGTCGCGCGCGGGCGAAACAGATTGGCCAGAATACCGGCACGCAAGCTGTCATCGCCTTGATTGGCGCCGCGTTGCAGGGCGGTGGCGAAAAAGTCCTGCGCGATCAGATCGAGCCAGATGCCCGTGGCGGTGAGTATCCGGGTCTGGGCGATGGCATAGACATAGAGGCCGTGCATACATGCAAGGGCGCGGGCTGCACCGGCCAGCAGGGCATCGATGGTGGGATTGTTGTCGGCAAACCAGCCGGGCAGCAGGTGCTGGATGCGGGCGGCAATATCGGCCTGGTCTCCGGTGGCCATATCAACTCACCGTGATTGGGCCGGCGATCACCGCCTGCTGGGGGATGACGAGCAAGTCGCTGGTGCCACCATTGACAGTGAGCGTGGTCACGCTCGCGACACCGGGGCTGGCGGCATAGATGACTTGATACAAGCGCGACCAGGACAGGCTGGCTCCCACCGGCAGTGCAACAATATAGGCTTGTATCGCCGTCTGTACGGATGCCGCCACGGCAGGATGCGTATAGCCGCTGGTCGCGGTCACGGTGACGGCCATGGTAGCGGTAATCGGTACAGGCGCGAAGACAGCAAATTGCGTGCCGCAAGCCCGCACCGCATCCACTGCGGCGCTGACCAGCGCCAGCAGCGTGGCAGGTGGCGAGCCGCTGCCGTCATCGACCACGACGTAGAAATAGCCCGGCTGATAAGCCCCAGCATAGGTGTAGTCTTCGATCAGCGTATAAGTCAGGCCCTCCTGCAGCGAGGCAATGGCATTGCCCACCGCCGCCTTGGTCGCCTTGGCCAGCGAGGCGAGATAATTGACGAAGCGCGCGCGCAGCGCCGCATCGCTTTCCGCCGCCGTCCCCGAAACGAAGGCAGACGGGTTGCTCACGCCGTCCACCCCGCTGATCGATTGCCCCAGCGCCGAAATCGCCCCTGCCGCGACATTGCCGGCAAGGCCCGGCGTGACCGCCTGCACCGTAGCACTGACCGATGCCACTCCCGCAGCAACCAGATAGGCCGCATCGTCGTCATTATAAGCGGCCTGATTATCGTCGGCGATCACCAGGAACTGCTGCGTGCCATCCGCCGTTTGCACGACGACACCCAGCGGAATGACGGCGGCTTGAGTCGGCGTGAAGCGAGAAAAAGCCACGGTCCCGGCGGCGGCCAACGCCGGCAGGCGAGTCACCCCGAAATCCGCCATCCAGCTGTCGAGATCACCGCCTTGTGAGGTGGCTGCACGGGTGGTGGTCAGGAGTTGCAGGATCAGCCCTTGCAGCCACAAGGCCACCATCGCCACCGCCTGGGCAAAGGTCAGCAGGATCGAGCCCACCGAAAAATCGATCAGCGTGCCACCCGACCCGGCCTGGATCGCGGTGGCCTCCATTTCGACCAGCTGATCGAAAGTCTGGGTTTGCAGCGTGGTCATCAATTGCTTACCTCGAACGAGAGGATCACCGGTTCGCCGCTTGCGACATCGGTGTATTTGATCGCCACGGCAAAGCCGCCGCCGGCCTGGTTAGCGATGGCTCCCACCCTCACCTCCGGCTCGGGCTGCACCGCCACGCTCGGCTCGAGCAACATCTGTCCCCGGATGAGCGCGCGCATCGCGGCCAGGTCGGCGGTTCTGCCGATCCACTGCGCCAAGCCAGCGCCATATTCGGGCTGAAAGATGTAATCGCCAGGATTGGTCAGCAGCCGGCGCAACACGCGCTGCTGACCACGCGCGGTGTCGGTAACGGTCAGCACATCGCCCGTGGTCGATGGCGTCAGATCGGTGCCGAAATATTGATAAAGATCAGCCAGGGTGCTCATACCACTGGCCCGCTACTAATACCGCTACCCGTGGCTACGCCGCCGTGTCGATGCGTGGTCAGGCCGATACCGTTAGCGGTGAAGCTGCCACTATGCATCCAGTTGCCGGCGCTGGTGATGGTGCCATCGCCGTTCAACGCCACGCTGGCGCCATGGCCATCGGCCAGCGTCAGCTTGCCGTCACCTGTCAGCTTAATCGATGCGCCCTTGGCATGCACCAGCCAGGCTTCGCCGCTCGGCACCGTGAGCGGGCGCTGGCCATCATTGAAAAAGCGCCAGCCCACGCTGGCGACGCCGCCATCGTCTTCCTGAAAATCCAGTTCGACGGCATCGCCAATCGACGGGGCCAGGAAAAGTCCCCAACTTGCACCAGCCCACGCTGTTTTCAGTGGCACCCAGTCGGTCAGCGTGCCATCGGGCTGCAAAGCCACGCGCACCGCATAATTGGCCGGATCATAGCCATCGACGGTGCCGTGACGCGTGGCGGCGCGCAGACCCGCCACCTCCGACGCGACGCGCCGGGCGTGATTAAGCAATTCCTGCATCATGATGTCATTCCTTGGTCCGCCGGTCGGGCGGAGAAGCTCTTGTCAGGCGGCGCTGATATTCTTCGCGCTCAGGGTCATGCGATAGCCGCCGTCGGCCGACATGGTGCGCCGCACGATGTCGGGAAAATAGTCCTGATCCCAGAGCGTGCCGGTTCCCCGCACGGCCACGATCATCTGGCAATCGAGGGTGTCGTCACCAGGCAGTTCGGCGCTCAACCGCATCATATGCTGAGTGATATCTTGATAGCGGGTCTGGGCAATCTGCCGGCACTGGTCCTGCGTCAACCCGGCGGCGATGAAACTGTATACGAGCGGTGAAGCACCTGCCGCAGACGAATCCGCTTGTTCCTGCGGCCAGGTCGCGGTGAAACGCTTGCCCAGCCGCGCATGCCAGCTCTGCACGGTGATGCTGACCCCGCGCGCCAAGGTCAGGCTGCGCTCGAAGCGGAGGGCGGCAACATTGGCGACAGGCGCCGCGGTGATCGCTCCCGGTGGCCGCCAGTGGATGGCATATCGCGTGGCCGCCGCCGGATCGGGCCGGGGCGTAAAATGCAATTCATCGCCCGCGACGAAGACATCGAAATTCTCGAACCCGGCAAGCTCGGTCAGCAAATCCCATTCGCTGCGTTGCTGCGTCAGGCTGATGTGGTTCTGGCTGTAGAACGTTCCGATCGGGGTCATGGTTGGCGTAATCACTGCAGTCAGGCCGTGTCGAGCAGCCAGCGTGGCGGCGATCTGGCTCGAGGTCTGGTTGAGATAGCCGGCGCTGACGCTGGTATCGATCAACTGAGCCGTCAGGTCGCGTCCGGTCAGCGTCAACAACCCGCGCGCCGGATCGAAACTGATATCGTCAACCTGACCGAGGATCAGCCGGTCGGTAAGCGCGGGTTGATAATGGCCGGGATCGGGCGGGACGGCGGTCGCGAATATCTCGACGGTGATCGCCGCCTGCGCGCCAAACCAGTCGGCCCCGAAACCCGGCGGAAGCTGGCTGGAGGCGAAGTTGACCGCAAAACTATCCGCCGCCCGATGGGCATTGTTTTCCACCTCCCAGCTCTCCCAACCCGGGAACAGTAGTCCGTTCAACCGCACCGCGCCGCGCGGCGCGCGTACTGCGGGCGCCGGGAGACCCGGAAATGATCCCTCGACGAAGCCGGAGAGGAGGTCAGGCATTCAGCACTCCCGTCGCGGCAACGCCGTTCGCCGCCGGGATGACCAGCTGCGTGATCCCGGCAATCGCCGGGTCGGTCAGTTGATTGGCCTGGGCGATGCGCGTCCAGCCGCGGGCATCGCCATAAGCAGCAGCGGCGAGATGATAGAGATCGGTGCTGCCCGTGGTGAGCGTGGTGCCACCATTCCCGCCCACACCGGCTACGGCGGTCAAATTGGTAGCGATCCGGCTCAGGGCCTGAGAGGTCGCGTTGAGTAGCCCCGATTGGTTAGTAGCGGTTGCCGCCTGAGCCAGACTCGAGCCGAATTGGCCAAGCGCACCAGGTCCGGCGGGCATGACGGCAGGGATGGCTAGCGGAACCAGCGCCGCGATCCGGACGGATGCTGTGCTATTGAGCGCTGCTGCCACCGACTGCGCCTGCGCAATCACTGGCAGCAGCGGACGAACCACAGCCGGCGTGAGCGGAGCACTGCCACCGGGCCCCACGGTATTATTCACGCCGAGGCTGACCATGGCCACCGCCGCGATCAACCCGTCGTCGCCGATCGTGGCGGCATGAGCGGAGACGTTGGCCAGATCCTGCGTCATCATCTGCGCCAGCCCAGGCGGGGCATCGCCGGGCGCTGCCGCCGCCAGGTCGCTCACCACTTCCAGCGTGATCGAATATGGCAGATTGGGCCCGGCACGGAATTCCGCCGAAAAGGCCGAAATCACGACGGTGTAGGCGAATTCCCCCCATAGCAATGGCAGCGGCGCGCCAGCCTCGGCAAGCTGCTTGAGCGCGCGTGCGCGGTCCAGCGCCTGCGGTCCGACAAACCAGCCCGACCATGCCAGCCGCACCGGCACCATGCCCATCGCGTCGATCACCCTGCCGCCACCGACCAGCGTGTGAACATGTAATTGTTGCGAAGAGCCAAAGGCAATGCTCTCCGGCACCTCCCCGCGCGCGAAGGTAAAGCTACCCAGGGTCAGCGTGATCACAGGCTCGCTCCCCATCCGGTTGGCCGCAGCGCTGCCATGCCGGTATTGAAACCCGCGCTGGCGGTATTGGGCCGCGACGCGGCGCGCGATTGCTCGACCGTGATCGCGGCGGCGAGGTGATAGCCGACCAGCGCCTTGTCGAGATAGACATCGCCCGCCGCCGCTTTGACTTGGGGTGGCCGAACCGTGCGACGGAGGCCGGAGACAACATCATGCTGCATTGGCGGCGCGGCCAAGGCGCTGCGGTAGCGCGATGCGGCGGCAGGCCGGGCCATTGCAATCCTGCCGAAAGTGCTCGCAAAAGAGCGCGCACCGATCGCCACAGTGCCGCGTCCGAATGCATGGTCCGCGTTAACGGTAAACCGCCGCACTGAACTGCGCGCCAGACGGGGGCCATCTAGACTCGGGCGCGGCGCGACACGCAGGCTTGGCGAAGCGCTGATCGTGCGGTTAGCGGTGCGGGTGGGCATGGCGGCGACTGCGTTTCCTGCGGAAATCCCGGTGATCCTTTTCGGACTACCACTATGTCCTGCTCGAACCAGCGCCAGACGACGGGCGGCTGCCGGAGCACCCGGACGACCCGGCTGGACCGCAGCAATCCGCGATGGCCCCAAGCGATATGTCTTGCCGGCTTTCCGTGCCACCAGGGGAAGCGCGGCAACACCCGGTTTGTCGCCCAGGCGCCGCACCAGCCGACCCCTTGCGACGATACCCCGATTTCCGATCATTAACCGGGCGCTAGAATCGCCAAATCTATACCCCATGTGACCCGCGACATAGCCGATCAGGATGGGGCTGAAAGCCATGCGACAGTCCATAATAGCCATGGCTGAGCCCTTTGCGTTATTCAGGAATGCGTCCGATCTTGGCCACGCTCAGTCCTCGAACGACAGCGTCTCGACATTGAGCCGAGCACCGTGAAATTCGGAAAAGCGCATCGCCATCCAGGCGCGGGGAATGTCGTCCAGCGCGAAGGCCACGTCGAACGGCACGCCATTATGGACGAGCCACAAGGCTTCATTCAGTGGCTCGTCCCTCAGCCATTTTTTAGGTCCGCCTCCGCTGCGGTGGCGGACGGCGGCAGGAAATGTTCCAGCACGCCCAATTGCGCAGCGTCGTTGCCGTCATCGCCGAGCCGCGCATAAAGCGCGCGCAACTCGCCTTCGCTGGTCGGGACGGCAACCGGCAGGCCGTCGATCGCCGCCACGTAAGGCAGATGCATGACTTCAGCGTGATAGAGCTGGTTGAACTCGGCCCCGCCCGCCGCCTTAGCGAAGTCCAGCCGGGCAAGCGGCGGCGGCTTTCTGAGAGTAATGGTCAGGCCATCGGCGGTGATGACCTCCACGCTGCGATGGGCGGCTGCCAGTATCGCCTGAGCCGGCGTATCGCTGGCGCTTTTGATCGTCACCTGGGCCATGCTTACGCCTGCTGAATGCGTTGGGAGGCCACGGCTGAAAGCGTCTGCTTGACCGTGCTGTCAGCGGCCCATTTGCCCGGATCGTCGAACTTCAACATGCACGACTGGTAACGCCACTGCGTCACGCTGCCGTCGGGCTCGGCGATGGTCTGCTGGATCGTGCAAGGCGCATCGCTGATCCCGGCGTAGTAATTGGCCTCGATCGACGCCCAATAGCTGTCGAGATCAGGGGAACGCCGCTCCATCTCCATGGTCAGGCTCCAGCCTTCGAGAAAACGCAAATGGTCGTTCACCCCGTCGAGCGCCTTGATCGTGGTTTCGCTGACCATCGGTCGTGCATCGAAGCTGGTCACCTTGCCCAGCCCCAGCGCCGCGCCGCTGGCCAGGATAACGGTCACGGTGGTGTCGCGGCCAATCGAGTACCCCTGCTGGGCCATTGAGAAACTCCTAATAGGTTGGGTTCATGGTGCAAGCCTGCAACTCCCCTCCCGCTTGCGGGAGGGGTTGGGGGTGGGCCCTTGTTGCAATGCTGCGCCGTGTGTGGGGGAGAAGAAGGTGCCCACCCCCGGCCCCTCCCGTAAACGGGAGGGGAGAAGGATGTGACCCTGAGCTAGTTGCTAGGCGAAGTCGCCGCCACCGTCACCGACACCGACTGACCACTCTCGACATTGATCAGCAACACAGTGATGATGCTCAGATAAGTGATCCGCACATCCACCTGCATATAGCCCAGCGCCACCCGCGCCGCCGGGTTATTGGCGGCGTTCAATTGCACCGAAAACGGCTGCTTGGTCGGGTTGGAAACATCGCCGATCATGCCCTGTTGCTGCATCGCCGCGAGAAAGGCATTGATCGTGCCCATCGCTTGATTGCGCACGCTCTGGCTTTGCAGTTGGCCGATATACAGCCCCATCGCCGTATTCAGCGTATAAGCGATGTAATTGGTCAGGCGCGGATAATTGTCGCCGTTGATCACCGCGTTGGACGAGGTATTACGCCCGATGCGCACCCCGAAATAGGCCCCGCCGGGGCACGGGTTAGCGACCACATCGATCCCGGCCTGGGCCAGCGCTTGCAGGTCAGCGTCGGAATAAACGCCATTGGCATTGGACTTCTGCGTAGCGACGACACCGGCCAAGGGCTTGTTGAGGCTCGACTGCTCGGGCGACAGCGCCGACAATAGCCCGGCAACGAAACCCTGCGGCGAGATCAGTCTGATCTGGCCATTCACCGTATCATTGAAATAAACCCAATCGCCGAACAGCAACTTGGCCGAATAGCTGTCGATCCCGGCGCTGGCTTTGGTAGTCACGGCGGTGTTGATCGTATCGCCGGCCGGGCCCCCCATGATCATATAAGTGCCTTCGGAGAGACCATAAGCAACCTGCCCCGGCCAACTCGTCGAACTGTCGCAATCAGCGAGCATGGCGACGCTGGCGCCGGTGGCGCGCAGCGCATACATGCCACTGCGCGTCACGCCATCGGCGCCCAGCAACTGCGTGGCGCTGACACCGCCAACGCCATCGGTGCCGCCGTTCAGCGCGGCGGTGGTGGCCGCAGGCAGGGCGGTGCTGACCCCGGCACCGGCCACGACGATCTGCGAAGGCCCGCGCAAGCCGGAGATGCCGTTGTTGATCGCCGTCGCTATAGCTTGCCAGACCGCGTTGCCCGACAAGCCCGAAGCGATATTGTCGAATACCTCGGGCACCAACCCCGGCAGGATGATGGTCACGCGCCAGCTGCCGCTAGCCGTCCCCGCCGCGAGGATGGCGGAAATGCCGTCACCCAGTGACCCGGTATATTTCGAAGTCAGGGTCAGGCCGGTCGTACCGATGACAGCGCTGGCGGCAGTGTCGGTGCCATCGGTCACCCGCACACAGCGCAGGTTCGAGGCGCCATTCAGGATCGCCGCCCAGGCAGCCGTGCCCATGTCATATTTGCGCGGCTGGATATTGCCGAAAGTGGCGACATAGTCTTGGACGTCGCCGATGATCGTCGGCGAATTCACCGGCCCCCAAGTCGCCGTGCCGACCAGCCCGAGGATATTGGTGGCCACGCCATTGACGTAATTCTGCTGCGGCGGGACGATCTGGACGACGACGTCGGGGACGACGAGCGAGGTCGTATTGACCTGCCCTTGCTGAACAACGGTCATGAGGTACTCCTGGAAGCTTCAAGCATCGCGCGGAAAAGTGGGAACCGGTTTTCCGCATCAAGCGATGCGACAGCAAATAATGGATCAGTCTGCGGCTTTGGCCACGGATGGCAGCGCGGGCTGTGGTGCCGGACTCGTCGGCGCCACCTTCACGACAAAGCGCGCGAACTCGGACTTGAGCAGTGCCGCGACCTTCTCGGCGTCGGTGATGACATCGCCAACTTCATGTGCGGCGAATTTCTCGATAACCGTAAGATTCATGGGAGGTTCCTTAAGGCGATGAGGGGTTGGTGCGTGAAACCGTCGCGATATCGGTGCCGTTCACGCCCGGTGACACGTCGGTCACCGTGGTTGTGATCGCGGTCAGGGTCTGCGAGAGCGTGGTCGCGTAATTGAGCGCATAGACAAGCTCGCGGCGATAAATGCCCGCCTCCTGCTCGTCATCGTCCTGCACGGAACTGTCGTAAGTCATCACGGCAACCGAACCATCCGCCAGCCTCAGCCGCGACACCGCCGCCAGCCCCGCGTCGATCGCGCCGGCAGCGGCATCGCGCCGATCGTGACGCGCCGCCCAGATGCTGATCGCGAAAAGCCGCGTCTGCCGGCGCAGTTCAAGTATGGCCACACCACTGCTGCCGTTATCGCTGATCTGCTCCCAGTGCTCGTCGATATGCGAGACCGAAGTCACTTTGTCACCAGGCCTCGGAAACACCGAGACATGGATCGTCCCCGCCGCCAGATCGTTCGCCAGCGTCACCGCATCGGGCGTACCCTGATACACCAGCAACCGATCGCCGGTCAGCGAGGGAGCACTCGTGCCTTGCGGGTACATGATGCCCGCGATCTCGGTCACCAGACCATTCGCGGCGTCGCTCATATCGGCCATGGCTTTTCCTTGTTGCCGCATCGCTTATTGCCAAAAACCGGTACCCACTTTTTGGCGCGATGCTTTAGTCATGCGCCTCACTGGCTTGGAGTCGGTATCCCAGGCTGGTCAGTTCCGCCCCGTTGATCACCAGCACACGGCCGGTATCATCGACCACGCGGTCACCCGACAGCAACGCCACTGGCACCGAGGGCGGCAAATAGATCATCCAGCGCGTGGACAGGTCAGCGCCGGCGGGCAGCGATTCGCGCAAATGCGCTTCACCCTCGCCGAACACCATCGCGCAGGGCCAGCCCGCGCTTTGGCCCAAGTTAGTCGCCGCCGAACTACCCAGCACGTCGATCATGGCGGCGGGATCGATCCCGCCATAGCCGATCGCGCCTGTCGTTCCCGCTGCCAGCGGCACCGGGCGGGTGACGCGGATAAAGCGATTGCAGGCCACCGCAATCACCGGCAGCAGCGATTGCTTGGCCGCGATGAAGAAATGGGCAGGATCGGCCCCAGCCCCGTTGCTGACCAGATAATCGCCTGCCTCAGCCTGGCGCGCATCGAAATCGGCGTACCACACCACTTTGCCGTAGCTGCCTGGCGCTGCATAGCGCTCATCCGCAACATTGAAGGCCACCGGCAGCAACGCCACCAGATTGGCGAGCGGATCGAGCGCATCCACCGGGCGATAGACCCGTGTAAGCTGGCCGATATGCGCCGCCGCTTTGCCGCGCCCCGCATAGATTAGGTCGTTAAGTTGATTCGCGTCCATGTCAGCCGCGCACCATGGTAACCGATGAACCCAGACCCGGCCCGACTTGCAGTCCCGGTCCCGGCGCCACCCCCAAAAAGCTACACATCCGCAAGCTCCACTGCGCCAGCAGCGCGAGCCGATCGCGGACTTCGTTGCTATTGTGAGTCCACACCGCCGCCGCCTCGGTATCGAGGTTATCGCTCGCCAGCGGTACGGCGTTTTCCAGCGTATTGAGGTTGGCGAGATAAGTGCCGGTCAGCACCGCCTCCTCGCTCGCGCTGAGACTGGTCAGCCGCGTGTAGAGTGACATAGTGACCATGCCATATTGCACGAAGACGGTATCAGTATTGGCATCGATCACCATCATCGTGCCCGACACGGCATAGCCGGCAAAGCGCCGCGCATCGGTCATTTGAGCGTCGGTGAGCATGGCGGGGCCTTTGTGAGGATTAAAGTCCCCGCCCGCTTGCGGGAGGGGGTTTGGGGATGGGCATCTGCCTCTTCACAACGCAGTGCTTAAGGTTAGGCAGAATGCCCACCCCCGGCCCCTCCCGTAAACGGGAGGGGAGAAGTGAGGTTTACCCCAGCGACAGCACCGTATGCTCAGGCTTGATCGCCGCCGCGCCCCAGGCGACGCGGACGTGGTAGACCATCTGCATGAACTGGCGGTAGACGGCGATATCGAAGGTGATGCCCGATACCGGGTCAGTCACCTGGACGACATCATCGGCCATATCCATCGCCGTGCCGTCGGGGCCCACCGGCATCTGCGGTGCGCGGGTGATCAGTTGCAGCGCCGAGCGGGCGAAGCCGACGTTAGGCGTGCGATTGCCACCCACGGTCACCATCGCCGCCGTGGGCGGAATCGCCTGCATCAGCCCGGGCGCGCCGATGGTGATCGTACCCGGCGCGGCAATGCCCTGTTGCACGACATATTGGTTGGGATCGCCGGTGAAACTGATCACATCGCCGGGATTGATCGTGCCGGTCCCGGTGATCAGCGGAATCTGCGTGGTCCCCACGGCAAAGCCGGCGCTCGTAGTTGTATAACCGCTGCCAGTGCCCTTGGTCTGCAAGGTGACGGCGGCGGATTCATGCAGGTCGAAGCCTTCCAGCCGCCCCAGCACACCGTTGCGCAACAAGTCCGACGTGCCCGACTCATTGACCTTGAACAACACGCTTTGCAGCCCGCGCAGATTGGCGAAGGTCGCGGTGCTGCCGACATATTGCAGCTCGCTGGTGGCGGCGCCGTTGTCGGAGAGCAGCTTGCGGACCTGGGCGATATCCGAAAGATTGCCCGGTGTCGCGAACGGCGCCGTCCCCGCGGTACCATAAGCGCGGCTGGCGTTAGTGATCGCCGCGTTGAACAGGTCCACTTCCATCAGATTGGTCAGCGTGCGAAACCCTTGCGTGAACTGGTTGAGCAGCACGCCGTTATAAATCCCGGCATTGGCCATGCCGCGCTGTTCTTCGCCATTCCAGCGGATCGGCACATGTTTCGACTTGGCGATGGTCATGGCGATATTGTTGATCGTCTGGTCGCCCTCGTTCGGCGCGCTGATGCCCGGAACGGTATCGACAGCGGCCTGGCCTGTGGTGATCGGCACCAGGATCGTTTCGCCCAGCGCCGCGCGCGCCGCCGAGGTGTCGCGGGCAACGGCGGGGATAAAGCCGACCATTTCGCGCGAGACCACGTCGAGCGCTTCGTAAAGGGTCGGAATCAGGCCGGTAAGCGTATTAGCCATGGGTTTCATGTCCTATCGGATGAAGGTTGCGTGGATCGAAAATGCGCGCGCGCCTCCATCCGGAGGGCTCAGAGCGCGGAGTCAGTCGGTAATCTGCGCCTTGCCCGAGGCGGCGTCGCGGGCCACGGCGGCTTGCCCGGCGGGCGAAAGCGCCAGGAATTGAGCGCGGGTGACATGCCTTCCTTCGCCACGCAGCCCGCCGCCCTGCGCCCCGGAGCCAGAGGCGCCTGTGCCCTTGAGGATGGTGTCGCGGTAAGGATAGGCCGAGACGATGATCGCCAGCGCCTCGTCAAAGCTGGCCGGCTCGCCCGGATTGGCCGGACTGGCGATGCGGTTGCCCGCGCCATCACAGGCGACGACCTGGCCACCCTCGACCCGGAACTGCCCGCCAAAGCGCGCCTCGACCAGATCGGCTGGGATGGCCAGCTTCTCGGCAATGAAGCGCGAGCCACTGAACGCCCCCCCGATCCGTGCCTTGACCAGCTCGCCGTGCAGCGCATCACGCTCCTGCACCACGGGCTGATACTTGGCCTCGATAGCCTGCGTCGCCTCGGCCCGTGCCGCCTCGATCGCGCCGACATCCACCAGCTTCCCGGCATCGAGCCCTGCCAAAGTCGAAAGCGCCGCTTTCGCCGCTTGCGGATCATCGATCCCGGCAAAGGCCTTCAACCGATGCTCGGCCATCTCGGCACGCTCGCGATGCGTGCGCACCTCGCCATTCAACCGCGAAATCGCCGCCACCGTCCCCGGCGCATCGAACGCCACCTCGCGGCCATCGTCATGGACATAGACCGGCTTGCCATCCAGCACCGCCGCCTGGCCATTGTCATCGAGCTTCAATTTCATGATGGTCATCCAACCAGAGGAATGGGCATCCGCCCGAAAAGCCCGGAACGCCTCCGCGCGCCGGGCCGAGGTGCTTAAAAGTGGAATGAATTCCGCACACTTCTCCCCGCCCGCTTGCGGGAGGGGCCGGGGGTGGGCCCTTTGTCTTCAATGAAACATCGGTATCTCAATCAGGCTTGGCGGTGCGCCGCTCGTCGCCTATCCTCGCCGCGCAATCAGGCAGGGGCCACACCATGAATCCGTTCCCGGAAGACATCTACACCGAACCCAGCGACGTCGATCCCAACACCCTCGCCAATCTCGGCCCGCTGACGCGCTTCGCCGGCAAGTGGCAATCCCAGGCTACCGGCATCGACACCAGCCCCAAGGCTGAAGGCCCCGAACGCCGCCCGTTCATCGAGACGATCACCTTCGACGCCATCGACCCGCAAGCCAACGGCCCGCAGTTGCTCTATGGTTTGCGCTACCACATCCACATCACCACCGAGGAAGAGGACATCACCTTCCACGACCAGGTCGGCTATTGGCTATGGGAGCCGGCCACCGGCGTGATCATGCAGTCCCTGGCGATCCCGCGCGGGCAAGTCGTGCTGGCCAGTGGCCACGCCAAACCCGGCGACGACCATCTGACGGTCTCGGCAACACGCGGCACCACCGAATACGGCATCTGCTCCACCGCCTTCCTCGAACACGCCTTCCGCACCGACAGCTACCAGATCGACATCACCTTCGTGGATGACGACACCTTCAGCTACGACATCCGCACGATGCTGCTGGTGCGCGGGCAAACGGTGCCGTTCGAGCACCATGATCAGAATACGCTGAAGCGCGTGGCGGCGGGGGCGCCTAATCCGTTGCAGCAGATTGTGACGCGACAGGCGGCGGCTGGGGCATAGCGTGGTTTGATAACGCGCCCTTCTTCTCCCCGCCCGCTTGCGGGAGGGGCCGGGGGCGGGCATCTTCCTCTAGCAAGATGACAATCAAGCAAGACTCAGGGCCCACCCCTAACCCCTCCCGC
>JAMFSI010000051.1 GCA_026225215.1 Sphingomonas palustris
AAATTGGCTCATCTGTCATCTGTCATCTCCCCTATTGCGACGGCGCGCATAACCAAGGCGATGCTCGTTGGCTAGAGCTTTGACGGCCATTCGTGCGGTATGGTGGTGCGTTTGCTACCTAATACCGCAATCACCACAAACACACGCGAACCTGCAAGGCGGATAGATTTGCGGGCCCAGCTGCGGGCCTACAATGCTGACCGATGTTGCCTGCCGCAAGGCTCTGCCTCATTTGAAGGACTATCGACTCTCCGATTCGCTCGGGCTTTATCCGGAGATCTCGCTCAAGGAAGCAAAGGACTGGCCCACCGAGCCGCCCGCGGACAAGCCTCCTAGGGCGTGTTGATATTCAGCCCATGCCGGGCTGCAAATGGCGCTTTTCCGTGCTTCGGGTGCTCACGTACTTTGAGTACGCTGCGCTCCGGGTCACGGAAAAACACCATTTTGGCCTGCGGTCGTCTTCGGCTCGCCGCAGCCTGAGCTAAATCTCAACACGCCCTAGTCCGACGCGCATGTTTTGAATTGCTCGATCTTTGACGCCTCAAAGCCCAGATCGGGGGGCGGCACATGGAGAAGGCCGGTGGCCGAGATACGCTCCGCGAGTGACTCGCTGGAAGTCAGGCTGATCAGCCAGGGAGCGGCGAGCAGTCCCAGTGTGATCGGACACAGCCAGATCGCCGTTATCCGATCGACAAGAAAAACCGCAGCGAACAACAAGCCCAATGCGATGTGCGGACGCAGATACGGCAAAATCTCGCGCACTTCGATCCGCCGTGGTTCCCGCTTTTGTGCCGACCAGCCCGAGGGCCGACCGAGCAGAATCGATAGCCAGGCCGCTGTCTGGGTCATCATCATGACCGGCGCGAACAGGATGGCCAGGATCACGTCGAGCGCCACCGATCTCAGCGTCGCGCTCACCCCGCCGAAGGCGCGACGTCGGCCGGTGTTGGCCAATATCCAGATTATACCCATAATCTTGGGGGCGAATAGCAGGACTACGGTCAGGCTGAGCACCCCCGTCAGGGTTGAGCCCGCGAAGCCTTCGTTATGAGAAAAAGCCATTCGGGCAATGGTGGCGAGGAGGAGCAGCAGCCAGCCAGGCGAGGCTGCATAGGCCGATACACCGATGAGCAGATGCAGCCGGCTCGTCCAACTGAGGCCTGGAGCGCCCACCAAGCGCAAATTTTGCAGGTTTCCCTGCATCCAGCGCCTGTCGCGGATGGCATAATCGACGAAAGTCGGGGGAAACTCCTCATAGCTGCCCCGGACCATCACCATATGCACGGCCCAGCCGCGCCTGCGCAATAGCGCCGATTCGACCATGTCATGGCTCTGGATGTGCCCGCCAAAAGGGGGCGGGCCTGGCAATTCGGGCAGGCCGCAACTTTCAGCGAAAGCGCGGGTCCGCACGATCGCATTGTGACCCCAGAAATTCGCCTCGGAACCCGACCACCACACCAATCCGGCGGAAGCGATCGGCCCATATGCCTCGCTGGCGAACTGCATCCAGCGCTGAAACAAGGTGCGTGCATGGATAATCATCGGGACCGTTTGCAGCAGGCCGATGGAGGGCCTTGCCTCCATGATCGAAACCAGCCCGACGATGGCGTTGCCGCTCATCAGGCTGTCGGCGTCAAGCACCAGCATGCACTCGTAAGCCGCTCCAAACCGGCGGACCCATTCGGCGATATTGCCGGGCTTGCGCGCGATATTCTGCTCGCGACGGCGGTAATAGACAGGAATCGGCGCCTCGCCTGCCACCTCCCGCCAAGCCGCTTCCTCCTCCTGGCCATGAGCGGGACTGGAATCACTCAGCACGAAAAAGTCGATCCACTCCCCTCCGCCGGCCGCGTGGATCGACTGGGTCATTTCTCGTATGCGGCCGAAAATGGCGTCGACACTTTCATTATGCACCGGCATCAGCACCGCAGTGCGGCAGCGCAACTGCGAGGTGGGGCTCGGCACCGCGGTAAAGCCGGCATGTTCGCCGCTGATCAGCGTGAAAAATCCGATCGCGGAGCCAACGAAGCCAAATGAGATCCAACCAAACAGTGGCAGAAAAATCAGCAGCAACACCACCTCAAACGGATCCAGGCCGTCATGAGCAAGGGCGACGCGCAGTTCACTGGATGCGGCGAGGCTCAGCACCACGGTGAATGTGATCAGCAGCATGCGCTTGACCAAAAGCCCATGCGGCCGCGTTTCGACCTCGATCGATGCGGGCGCATTGCCGTCGAGCCGCTGGACAGGCATCTCGAGCGGCGCCTCTGCAGGCAACGGGCGCGGGTGCTCGATCACGGTTCGATGACCATGATCACCGTTTCACTGAGCGCCGCTCCACCCCGCCTCAGGAACAGCCGCAGGTCGCGCTGGCCAAGACGGGTGGTGCGGATGGAGAGCGACACCTGCCATGTCGCCGGCGCATCGGCCAACGGATAAGCTTCTGCTGCGATCCTGACCCCGGCGGGCAAGTCGGTCACAACTTCTACGCCGCTGGCGCGATCGAGGTCTCTCAGCGACGGGCCCGTGAAACTGAACAGATAGGTGCGCGCTCCCACCACCATCGGGCTGCCGGTAACTGCTGGAACGACCGTGATATCGGTGCAACGGGCATTGCTGTCGGCGCTGGGATCGCTCGAAGTCCAGGTCAGCCGATAGGCCAGGTCACGGCGCTCTCCCGCGCGCGCCGGAATATCGCTAACCCAGAATGCACCGATATTATCGACGTTTTCCGAAATCGATGCCATCTCATACAGCATCACCGCGCCGGCACCCCAATCGCCCCGTGGCTCGGTCCACAGCGACGGGCGCTTGGCATAGGCGGAGCCGTCCTCCCGATAATGATCGGCGATCCGGTCGCGCTGCAACAGGCCAAAACCTCGTGGGTGGTCGGCACGAAAGGAATAGATGGTAGCAGCCGGTGGTTGGCGAAGCGGCCGCCAGATCCGCTCGCCATCACCGCTCCGGATGGCCAGCCCATCGGAATCATGGACTGCGCTGTGCCGGTCGCTGACTGGCCCGATCCGCGTCGGATCGCACAGGAACATGCTGGTCTGCGGCGCCACCCCCAGCCGGGCGACATCACGGCGCAGGAACAGGGATAACCGAACGTCCTGCAGGTTTTCATTCGTGCCGCGCTGGCTGTCGATCGCGATCGCCCCGGTTAGCGAAGGGCCATCGAGCAATGCATGGATCCTGAAATGGCTGTCGGTCAGATGCTCGATCCAGAAATCGGTGAAGGCCGGGAACTCCTCGGGGCCCGGCAGGCCGGTATTCACCGCCACCCCGCGTGCCGATAAGCCAAACTGGCCCTGCGCCCCATCGGTACGGAAATAGGAGGCGCCCAGAAACGCCAGCCAATCACTGTTCATGTCCGGCTTCATGACTCGAAAGCCTGCGACATCGACCCTTTGGCCGCCGCCGAACAACCCGGTCGTATCCAGCAGCTTTCGCGCCTTGCCGGCTTCCACCAGGTTGATCCCGACGGCATAGGGCGCCACGTCGCGGCGCGTGGGAAACAGGCGCACATCGCCCGCCAGAGCATCCGCCTGGCCGTAGGCCAGGCGGACGTGGGCGTCGAAATCGGTCGCGGCATTGCCAGACACGGCACGAGCCACAAAAGGCCGCCGCGCAAGGCGCTGGGCTTCGGCGACCAGAGCCTGCCATGAGAAGCGCCTGGCCGGGCCAAAGCGCAAGTCGGCAACGGTAAGCGCCCGAGCAGGGGAAAATGTCGTGGCGGCGCCCGCCAGCGTCAGCAGCAGGGCCGTCGCCCCCCGGCGGTCGATGGCGGAGCGGCAAAATTGTCTAGGGCTTGGCAAGAAACCTGGCCTCCTTGTTCGCCACGACCGGGCCACCACGCCAGCCGATAATGACCTGAGCCCCCGGTTCGATCCCGCCCGCCAGGATCTGAGTCCGGGAACCATCGCTGGCGCCCGCGACGATGTTGACGCGGCGTATCCTGTCCCCATGCCCGAGCAGATAGACGCAAGCACATGGACGCCGAGCCGCCGCGCCCGGATCGAAGGCGAGCGCGGCATCGGGCACAAGCAACACGTTTTCCAGCACCGGAAGTTTGATCTCGACGGTGGCAGACATCCCGGGAAGCGCCTCGTGCTCTGGCTGGTCCAGCGCCAGGATGGCGCGTTGCTGGCCGCCGCCGGTGACGTTCGGCATAATCGCGGTCACCGTGGCCATGCGCGGTCGGTCGACAAGCCCCTCGATTTGCACGCGCGCCCGCGTCCCGATGGCGAGCGACCGCACCGGCGCAGCGGCGAACAGTATTTCCACCGTCGGCTGGTTCGGGCGTGTGGCCAGGATGAACAACGGTTGCTGGCGATGCACATATTGCCCCTGCTCGATCCGCCGCGACACGATAATGCCATGGACAGGCGCCCGGACGATGGCGTCCGCCTGCGTCGCCTGGTCGGTCTGGAGCTGGAGCCGGGCCTGATCGCGCCGCGCCTTTGCGCCAATCACATCGAGCTGGCTTCGGCGCGCATCGGCGCGCGCTTTTTCCATTTCGTTGAGCGCTGGCACGCGCCCGTTCGATCGATGCCAGACATCTTCGAAGCGATCGAGACGTGTCGTCATTTCGATGTCGCTGACTTCGGCGCGGCTCAGCGCCGCCTCTGACTCGGCCAGCACGGCCCGGTCTGAAGCGAGCGCGCGCGCGATGGGCGCGGGGTCGAAAAGGGCCAGCTCTTGCCCCTGCCGTACCGCCCCTTCGGTGGCGCCCGGAACCGCCGCGATGACCCCGTCATGCGCCGCCGTCAGGGTCATTTCGCCGCCACCATGGACGATACCTGCCGCAGTGAATACCGGGGTAAGATCGTCGCGCTCGGCAGCGGCCGTATAATAGGCCGAGTCGCCGCCCCATACGAACCGCAACAACAACGCCACGGCTGCCATCAGCGCGAAAACCAGCAGTCCGACGCTCAGCACGTGACGCCGGCGCGTACCCGGCGTCGCCCCCAGAAATGCGTCGAGCGAAACGTCACTCACAATCGGCGCCGCTCAATTTCGCTGCCGCAGCGACGACCTCCTGGGTCAGATCGGCGGCGCTCCACCCCCCGCCCCGTGCCGTCCACAGATCGATCGTCCCCGACGCCCGAGCGGACCTCGCCTCCACCTGCGCTTCACGGACGCCCAGCGCGGCCACTTCGGCGACATACAGGCTGGGGAAATCGCCGGCGCCCAATTGATAGGCCAGACGGGCATCCTGGGCGGTGCGGCGAGCGGTCGCATTCCTTCGGTCGAGCGCTTCCTCCCGGACGAGTCCCTCGGAAACCGCGGCGGCGTAAGTCTGGATTTCGGCCTCCGCATGCGCCACCGCGCGACGCCAGCTCGCCACGGCCTCCCCGGCGGGGGTGCTGGCGCCGTCACCAACCGGTCGGCCCAGCGCCCGATCGAGGCTGGTCTGGGTTACCTTTGCGTGTTGCAACTGGCTGGCCAGTCGGCTTTGCAGCGCAAGAAGATCGGCGCGATCGGACGCGACTTCGCCGCTGGTACTGTCCATGTCCGGCGGCGGGTCCAGATCGGGTATGCCCGCGCTCGCGCCCAGTTGCGCGTTCAGGGCATCGGCCGAAAGACCCGTGAGATCGGCGAGCGTGGCCATCGCCGCGTCAAGTCGGACCTGCGTCGCCCGGCGAGCGTCTTCGTTCAGCGCCGCCAGCGCTCCGGCCAGCCCGCCATCGATCGTGCTGACCAGTCCGGCTTCGCGGCGGAAACGCGCGATTTCAATATGATCACGATATGGCTCGGCCACCTCGGAGCGCAGCGCCAGCAAAGCTTGCCACCTGCGGACGTCGATATAGGCGTGAGCGACGGCGGCGGCGGTACGCGCACGATGAACCGCATAGCGATAGCTGGCCTCGGTAGTACCAGCGAGAAGCGCCTGATCCGGGGGCGTTCCCAACCAACGCCTGATCCTCTGGTCGATTCTGCGGGCACGCGCGTCGTTTCGATGGAACCTCGCCTCCAGAGCAGCGGCTTCGCAGGCGAGCGGCGCAGCGCTGGACAGCCCTTGAGCGATCAACGGGGCTAGTGTGGGATCGCTGACGCCAGCCCACCAATGAGCAGATATTGTGCGACCATCCGTCGTCGGCGATGGAGGGGTAGAAAGATGCAGAGTGACATGCGCCCCAGGCAGCGCCGTGCATCCCGCCAGCAGCAGGATAACGGCAAGCAAGGCAATCGTAACGGCCCCTTTTCGTCGCGCAACCATCGACACGCCGGCTCGATAGCATATTGCGAGGGTGTACAACGGCGTTGTGTCCGATGTCCGGCACGGTTCACCGATAATGAAATAGCCAAGCCGGTCATCCAATCAACCGCCCGTCAAATGCACCGGCTGTTATAGAGCCGAAGGGTTTACCGGCAGACCAGTGAACAGGGCGGCCGGCGTTATGCGCGAACACGAAAAGAGGCCGCAATACCCGCGGCATGCGGAGATCGAGGTTCGATGAGTTGACTCATCGAACCTAGAGCGCAGCGAGTGGTCGGCGTGGTGCCATCTTGCTCACCCGCTGCCGGCAAGTTACAACTATTCCGGTCATTGGGAGGCGCTTGGTGGTAGCTATTAGCCGCCGTTGGCGCTGCCTAGCGACAGGAATTTGGCCGTGCTGGTCACGAGTCAAGTTCGGCGCCCGCCAATAATCCCAAACGGCGCAGCAGCACAGGGACAGTGAGGCCCTGGACGAATATCGAAAACGCCACGATGGCAAAGGCTACACCGATCAGGGCATTGTGTTCGGGCAATGATCGGGGAACCGCGAGAGCGAGCGCAAGCGCGAGAGCACCCCGCAAGCCGCCCCAGAACAACAAGTGGTGGGTAGGGCCGCCTATCGCCAACTTTGTGCGGGAGAACAGTGCTCCGACGGGGTAGATAGCGACCGCACGCCCCCCAAGCGCCAACACGATGCCGATCAAGGCGGGCCATAGATAAGCGGTGAGCGACTGGCCGGCCGCGCGGCTGCCAATGAGGATGAAAATGATCGAGTTCGCCAGGAACGCGGCGAAATCCCAGAACCGGACAACCGCCTCGCCGCCATGGTCGGTAAGGATGTGACCATGCCCGCGATTTCCAACGAGCATGCCGGCTGAAAGCGTCGCGAGCACCCCCGACACGCCCAAGGCCTGAGCCAGTGCAAAAGACCCGTAAGCCGCCAGTACCGTTAAGGTGAGCTCGACCAGGTGGTCGTCGGAGCGGCCAGCGATCAGGAGTAGGCCTCCTGCGACACCGAGCCCGCACGCCACGCCGCCAACCACCGTCAAGACCAGCGAAACGCCGATCGTGCCGAAGCCTACGCTCCCTCCGGTAATCGCGGCCACGCAGAGTGAAAAGAGCACCGCTGCTGCGCCATCATTCACCAGGCTTTCGGATTCCATGATGAACCGCAGCCGCTGCTCGGCATTCTGCTCCTTCATCATGGCGATTACCGATACGGGGTCCGTCGCCCCGATGAGCGATCCGAACAGCAGGGATGCCATCCAGCCCCAGCCAACCAACCAGTGCATGCCAGCAGCGACAACCACTGCTGACAGAAAAGTGCCGACAAAGGCAAGCGTAAGCACAAGCGGGGCTTCGCGACGAGCCTGCTGCCAGCCAAGGTGCAGCGCCGCCTCGAAGATGAGCGGAGGCAGCAGAAAGGTGAAGATCAGGTCCGGCGTTAGTTCGATCCGGCTCGAATAGCCCGTCAATCCCAACCCAATTCCGGCCACGACCAAGCCCACAGAATACGGCAGTCCGATCCTTCGCGTGCCAATGGCAACGAGGCAGGCTACGAAGAGCAGCAGCCCAATAGTGTCCATATCAGCCTGAAGCACGAACAACCTTATCGACAGATGGCGGCAATCCATTGTCAGTCGATAAGCAATCCGTTGGCAAGCCCAATCGGCGGCAGCTGGTGCGAACCGCATGATACATTGCCGGGGAGAGCCTGCCACGGGCTAGGGCAGCCTCATGCTCGACAATCTCCGCGCCAGGCTGACCGGCAAGAACGGCGCGAGCCGGTGGTGCTGGAGCATCGTGTTTCGCATTAAACGATGCGACAACAAAAACTTAGAGCGGGCGGAGTGATCCAGATATCACGCAGCCCGCTCCAGCGCACTTCGGGTTGTTCGCACCATAGGATCTGATCCGAGCGAGATCAGGGCCTCTGAAGGCGGCCGGATAGATTTACATCACCTTCGCTTCCAGACCGGAACCCGCGATGGCTCTGCTGCTCGACCTCCAAGACGACCTGGCTCCTACCGAGCAGGCGCGCCAAGGGCGGGTAAAGTGGGCTCAGCTTGCCCACAAAATCGGCCGCCATCAGCACGGCGGCGGCCGCGAACGCAATGTCGCCCGGCATCCGCAGCCACTGCCAAACCCGCATTGTGTCATAGAAGGCGCTGCTGCGCGCGTAGGCATAGCCATGTTCGTAGACGGCCATCAGCTGCGGCCAACCGATCGGGAAAAAGTTGAGCGCGATCCACAACAGCAGCCCGAGGTTGTAGAGCCAGAAGGCGGTCAGCCCGAGACGGTGGCCAAACCGGGTATGACCGGCAGAGATGTAGCGGAGGCAAAAGTAAATCAGTCCGATCGCCAACTCACCGAAGGCCCCGAACAAGGCGGTATGGGCATGGTTGAGCGTGAGGAATGTACCATGCTCGTAATAGTTGACGAGCGGCGCGTTGAGCGTGCCCCCGCCGAAGACGCCAGCCCCGACAAAATTCCAGAACGCCGCGCCGATCACATAGGTATAGGCGAGCCCATATTTGAACTCCTTGTGCGCGCTGATCAGCCGGTAATGCTGGATCGCATCGAGCACGAGCAGAACCAGTGGAAGAACCTCGATGAAGGAGAACATGCTGCCCAGCGGCACCCACAGGCTGGTGGCGCCCACCCAGTAGAGGTGATGGCCCGTTCCCAGCACACCGCCCAGGAAGATCAGGATCAGCTCGAAATAAACGGTGCGCTCCGCCAGCTTACGCGACACCAGTCCGGTCGCCATCAACAGGTAGGCGGTCATCGCGGCGGCGAAGAATTCGAAAGATTGCTCGACCCACAGATGGACTACCCACCAACGCCAATAGTCGGTGATCGCGAAGGATTTTTCGATTCCGGTCAGCGGGATCATGCCGAAGATGTAGAGAACGGCGATGTTGGCGGTCGAGGCCCAGAGCAGGTTCTCCAATCGGATATGGCCAGACCAGAACTCGCGGGTCGCCGCCCACAGCGTGCTCCGGCTTGGCCAAAGGGCACGGCCGACGATCAGGCACCAGAAGAACAGTCCGATCGAAAACAGGATTTGCCAAAAGCGGCCAAGTTCCAGGTAGGGTAATCCCTGGTTGCCGAACCAGAACCACGCGTGATCGATATAGCCCATGATGCCCAGATAGTTGCCGAGCAGCGCGCCGACGACAATCAGTGCCGTTACCCAGAACAGGAGATCGACGAGCACCCCTTGGCCCTTCGCCTCCTTGCCGCCGGCAATGGCCGGAGCAATAAACAGCGCAGCGCCAATCCAGGCGAGGCAGATCCAGATGATCGGAGCTTGGGTGTGAACCGCGCGCAGGAAGCTGAATGGCAAAATGGCATTTACGTCGAAACTATAGAAGCTGGTGCGGTAGTAGTAGGAATGGGCCAGGATCACGCCGGCGGCGATCTGGACCAGCAGCAGCACGGCGACCAGCAGGAAATATTTGCCCGCTTTCCGCTGGCTTGGCATCAACGGCAAAAAGTCGCCCAGGACCGGATCCATCGGTGCGTCGTCGGGATGGTTGAGAAACAGCTCGTAGATGAACAGCACCAGCCCGAAGCAGAAGAAGGTGAAGCAGAAACTGGCCCACGTCCAAATGAAGGTCGAAGCGGTCGGCGCGTTGCCGACCAGGGGTTCATAGGGCCAGTTCTGCGTCCACGATACGTCGGAGCCAGGACGCCGGGCGACGGTCGTCAAGGCCGAGAAGATGATGAAGTCCGCGGTCTGGAGCGCTAACGGCCCGCGCAGACTGTAGGCCGCCGTCCAACCGGCCTTCCGGTCGGTGTGGTTGAGGGTATCGGCGGTGCTTTGCTGCACCTGCTGGATTGCGCTGGCAACAGCCGTTGATAGAACGACCTCCCGACGGGTCAGGTCGATGCCCTTCAGCTCCCGCTGCATCTGTGCCTGGGTAGCAGCCGCCTGGTCGGGGTCGAGCGCTGCAAAGGGCTTGCCGTATCTGGCGAGCGCTACCGCGTTCTGTGTTGCCCTGGCCAGACTGACGAGCGTTGCGGCAGTATAGTCAGGCCCATAGTAGGAGCCCATCCCGTAAAGGCTGCCGAAATCCATCAGATCGGCTTTTTGGAAGCCGCCCTTACCCGCTATGATGTCGCCACCCGACATGATCGGAGCGCCGCTTGTCGAAACATAGCGATCGGGCTGTGGCGGCACCGTCTGGTAGGTTACGATGGTCGCCCAGGCCATCACCGAGAAGCAAGCGATGCCTACCGCCAGCAATATCCATTTGAGCACGTTGCTGACGGGATCGCGCAGCCTCGGGGGAGCAAGGTCAACATCAGCCATTATGATCAACCTCGTGAAATTTCTGTACGCGATAAGTTGCCGCAGGCCGACCGTGTGAGGACTTAGCCGCGACAGGCGTGGTGCCGATCGCGTTAAAGATCGGGCATCTGATTATAGAATTCGACCTGCATCCGGATCGGACCAAGCGGGTCTACAAAATGAGGTTGATCTGGAAGCACCAGACCAGGATGATCGGGATCAAGGATCGTATCGGAATCAGGGTCGAGGACGCGATACCGAATTCTGCCCTTCAGCACGCGTATAACGCCCCAGACGCCCGCCTTGGTGCGATGCTCGCCGCGCAGTGCGGCAGGCAAGGTGTTTTCGTCGAACACCGGCGTGCTCCTGTAAGGCGCCACCGCCGGTGCCGATGGGGCATTTACGACGGGGACAGACCTTGGAAGTGGATGGCGCGCTCGATGAGGTCAGTCATGTGAGTGGCGGCCTGAATCGTCAGCGGATGAAGGGCGCAGCCGGGTCGGGGCGAGATATACGCCGCCATCCCGCGCGCAAAGCCAGCTGGCGATCGGCCCCTTGCGCCAGCAGCGCGATAACAAGATTTTCCAGGCTTGGACAAATTGAAACTCAGCCGCCAAAGCAATATTCCGGCAAGAAGGCTGCCGATGATCAATCCCAAAGTTTGAGCGATGATCTGCAACACGATCATTTCGGCACCTATCGGGGTATGGATGAAGCGCTAGCTTTCACTCATTTGCTGGATGGAGGGCATTATCTCGTAGTGCGATATAAATTACAATGAATAAATGGTGCCGCAACCCTTTTCAGATGTTTTCAGATGATCGCTTCCGAGGTCGTCCCGGCGCGTCGAATCGGCTCTGCGCTTCATGGATGTGGCCGTCGTGAAGGCCGCGCGGAACTCAAGTCAAAGCCAACGGTGTGTTCCACGGGATCGGTAATTGGCAACGTCCAATCAGCGATTCCACCTTGAGCAAACTTTATCGCGAGGCTGGATTTACTGATTAAAGGGCAGACCTGGACCGCCCTCGTTGCTTATCTACTGACGCCATGCATCAAAAGCTTACCTGAACGGACGACTGCTTCCCGGATCACTGTATTCGTGCGCTAATGACCGAATGGAGAGGCAGTAGCGGTTGGGCCCACCAAGCACAAAGGCCCGTCGCCCCGCTCGATATTCCTCGATCCACCGAACTGTCGCGGCGGACGTTGAAGAAGGGATATTGTCCAAAGGGAACCAGCGCGCTACTAAAATCGGATGTCAACTAAACGGTGGTTTAGTTGTCTGACGACCACCCATCGGTAGGGCCGCACTGCAACAAAATCCGCAAAATTCGGGTTGTAAAATTAATGAGAGCAAAATCATGTTAAGTTGACGGCTCTTCAACTATGTGATAGCAATTTCTCGTTCTGCTATCATATAAGGCCCGGTCATGCCAGCGCTTACTGTTCGCAATATTCCTGACGATATACACCGCGCTCTCAAAGCCCTCGCCGCGCAACATGGGCGCAGTGCCGAAGCTGAAGTGCGGGACATCCTTGCCAATGCCGTCAGACCCGAGGGACGGCGGCGCATGGGCCAAGCCCTTTGGGAACTCGGCCGTGAAATCGCACTGACTGACGAAGAAGTTGCAGCGATCGAGAGTTCGCGTGATCGCGCGCCCGCAGAACCGATCGACTTCGACTGATGATCGTCCTGGACACCAATGTCGTATCGGAGGCGATGAAGCCCGACCCCGCTACAGCCGTGCGCTTGTGGCTCGATGAGCAATCCGATGGCACACTCTACATATCCGCTGTTACCCAGGCCGAGTTGTTGTTTGGGATC
>JAMFSI010000052.1 GCA_026225215.1 Sphingomonas palustris
ATCAGCCACGAGCGGTAGCGTCACCCGCAATCGACGGCTGTCCCTCGGTGACGCCCTTGCGGGTGAGATTGACGCGGATGCGCTCGAGCATGACCATCAGATCCGCTTGCTCGCGATCGTCCAACCCGTCGAGCGCGATGGCGAAGGTCTCCTCGGCATAGGGATGCAACCGGCGGTATAATTCGTGCCCCTTGGCGGTCAGAAACAGCCGCCAGGCGCGGCGATCGGCCGGGTCGGGGCGGCGCTCGACGAGATCGGCTTCCTGCAGGCGGTCGATCATCCGCCCCAGGGTGATCGGTTCGACTTCGAGAATATCGGCCAAGCCGCCTTGATTGATGCCCTCGTGCCGGATCAGCAGGCTCAGCACTTGCCACTGCGGTCGAGTCACGCCGATGCTGCGGACCCGTTCGTCGAAGCTGCGCCGCATCAGCCGCGCCACCTGGGCTACCATCGTGCCGATATTGTTTTCCATGGCCGATCAATAATAGCAGTGCTGAATATGGTCCAGCCTAATTTTGACTAGCTCAGCATCGCCAAAGCGCCATTCCAACCATTGCGCCAGCGCGGAATTCGCCGCAGAATTGCGTATCGCCACCAGGAGCCTCGCCATGGCCTACACTGTCAAAGACTCGATCGGATTGCCCTTCACCCTGTTTCGCGCCCGCGACGCACTGTCTTACGAGGAAGCCGGGGTGATGACCGCCGAGCCCGACAACAGCACCGGCACGCCCGAATTTTCGCAACTCGTCGAAGCCGGAATGCTCGAAGGCAGCCGCGTCAATCTGCTATTCTCGCGGCCCGGCCTGTCGCTGACCCATGTCTGGTTCAAGACCGGTTTTCCGTTGCCCCGCCACAGCCATGACGCCGATTGCGCCTATTTCATCATTTCGGGCAATTTGCGCATCGGCACCGAGGAACTCGGCCCCGGCGACGGTTTCTTCGTCGGCACCGATGTTCCCTACACCTACACGCCGGGCGAAGGCGGGGTCGAAGTGCTCGAAATCCGCACCTCCAACCTGTTCGATATCAAGATGCTGGTGAACAACACCGCCTGGTGGGACAAGGCCGCCGAACGTCTGCGCGAAGTCCAGCCCCGCTGGCCCGAGGAAACCGCACCGCCGTCCGGGATCAAAGTGGGGGTGTGAATGAAAAAGGGTCCAGAGCCATCGGCTCCGGACCCCTGATGCTTCGGGTAAACTGGCGGCTTACCAGTGCAGGCCCGCACGAATATAGACGAACCGTCCGTTGAAGCCGAAAGGCGAGTAATAGGGGAAGGCGACAACGCCATCGGTATTGCCGACGAGATTGGCCGGGACCGCGCGCGGATAGACATCGAACAGATTGTTGGCGCCGATCGCCAGGTTAAGCGCGGTCTCCTTCGGCTGATAGCGTAGTTCGAGATCGGTGATGGCGTGGCTACCGGTGCTGTAGTCCTGGCTCCCGTCTGCGGGGGTGCCCCCGACGGTGACATTGCCATAATAGGTTACGCGCGCGGTGGCGCCGAGCTTGCCGTGGCTCCATTCCACCGTGCCGCTTACCTTGTCACCTGGCGTGCCGTCTTCGATGTCGATGATGCGCTGGCGTCCGAACAAGGTCAGCGGATTGGATACCGCCGGCAGGCCGGGTACATTGGTCACGCTGATCTTGTTGACGTTGCTCGCCACGGTGAAGTCGAAGGTGCCTGCGCCGTCGGTCCGCAGCTTGTAATGCGCCACGGCATCAATGCCCTTCGAGGTAATGCCGATGCCGTTGATGAAGAAATGCGCCGCCTGGACGTTCTCGGCATTGGGTTGTGGAAAGGGCAAACTTTCGGAGAGCGCGATGCCGTTGCGGACATGGGTATAATAGCCATCGACGGTCAAATCGAAGCCTCCGCTGCGGGCCACGAAGCCCGCTGATGCGCTCGCCGCGCGCTCGGGCTGCAACGGCTTGCCGCCCAGCGCCTCTGCCGCTGCGCTGGTGGCGGGAAAAGTGCCGACCTGTTCAAGCACGCTGGGCTGAGCCAATGATACGAAGACTAGCTGTGAAGCGATCGAAGTATAATATTCCTCTTGCAGCGAGGGCGCGCGGAACCCGGTCGAGCCGGTGGCGCGCAGCGCGAAGTTGGGCGAGATATCGTAGCGCACCGAGACCTTGCCGGTGCCGGTCGAGCCGAAGTCCGAATAATGCTCGTAGCGACCGGCCGCGCCCAGACGCAGCTGATCGGTGATCTGGGCCTCAAGATCGAGATAGGCCGATTCCGAGGTGCGATGCACGTTGATATTATCGAAATTCGACAGGCCAGTATAACCCTGCGAGCCGGTGCCCGTGTAGGAATCAAAATCGCCAGAGCCGATGCTATAGGTTTCGTGACGGACTTCCGCGCCCCAGGCCACGTTCAGCGATTTGAACACCGGCAGCGATTTGCTGGCGTCGACCTGACCAATCGTCTGACCATAAGTGAACTTGCCGGCATAGAAGCTGGTCGGGCTGGTCGCGCCCAGCGTGTAATTGGCGGAATCGAGGACGTTCAGCTTGACCTCATTGCGACCGTAGCTGACCTTCGCATCGACCTTCCAGCCTGAGACATCGCCTTTCACCCCCAACGCGGTGTTGAGATCGAAGGAATGGCTATTGAGCAGCGGCAGGAAGCCATTGGGATAGACCGCGCCCAGGCCAGCGGTCGCTGCCGCCGGCGCCAGACGCGGAAATTCGGCCGAGGTGGAATCGCGATATTGATAGCCGGCCCAGCCATAGAGCTGCCAGTCGCCGCTCACTGGCTTGCCGAAATTGGCCCAGCCCGAATATTGGTTCACCTTGGGATCGCCATAGACGCCGTTAGCCAAAGGCGGTCCGGGCGGGGTAGCAATTGTGGGCCGGTAATCGAGATCGGCGCGGTTCGTGGCGCTGCGGTGCTGATAATCACCGGAAATGGTCAGGAAGCCGTCACTGCCCAGCTTGATTCCCTGCCACGCCGAGGCGGTGGTCACCGGCTCACCGGTGCTCGAACGATTGGTGGTATGCGCGGTCGAGAAATCGGTAGCGTAAATGCCGGTGCTCGCCGTGGCGCCGCCGCCATGATCGGCTTCACGCAGGCGCAGATTGACCACGCCGGCAATCGCGTCCGAACCATACTGCGCCGAGGCACCATCGCGCAGCACTTCGACGGATTCGAGCGCGACTTCGGGAATGGTGTTCAAATCGACCGCCGCCGAACCACGACCGAGCGCGCCGTTGACGTTGAGATAGGCCGAGGCATGCGCCCGCACGCCATTGATCAACACCAGCGTTTCATCGGGCGACAGGCCGCGCAGTTCCGCCGGGCGGATCGCATCCGAACCATCATTGCCCGAGGGGCGCGGAAAATCGAGCGAGGGAACCAGATTGGCCAAGGCAGTGCCCAATTCGGGGGTACCCTGCTGGCGAAGCTCATTGGCGGTAAGAACATCGACCGGCGCGACGGTATCGAGCTTGGTGCGGTTGGCCACGCGGGTGCCGGTGACCACAATCTCGTTGCTGGCCGCGTCCGCGGCAGGCGCTGCGGTGGGAGTATCATCCGCATAGGCCGGGGCGGAAAGAGCGATCGCCGCCAAGCTGGAGGTTGCGAGCAGAAAGATGGAATTAAAACGCATGAGTCATCCTGAATTAGCGAGACGCACCGACATCCGGTCCGTGCGCGGTAATCTCCATAGAATAAGTAGACAATAATGAAATACATAACGCGACAAAGCGGCGTCTATCTGTTGCAGATAGGACACAGTGTATCACCCCGCCAATTGCATGAGGCGCCGGCTGGTAGCGCTGGCTCAACGCCAGCGCATGATGCTCTAAGCCAGTCGTTCAGCCGCCAATTTGCGCAGTTCGGCGGTCTTGACCTTGGCCGAGCCGGTGGTCGCCAATTCATGCTCTTCGAAAAATAGCACGCGGCGGGGCACTTTGTAGCTGGACAGCTTTTCCTTGGCGAAGCTGCGCACCCTCTCTTCGTCCAGCGTCACCCCAGCGTGGGGAACGATGCAGGCGACCACCAGTTCACCCAGCAGTTCGTCGGGGACGCCCACCGTCTGGGTGAGCTTCACACCGGGACAATCGCGGATCACCGCATCGATTTCCAGCGGCGAGACGTTCGCACCGCCGGTCTTGACGATATCGTTGAGCCGCCCTTCCCAATGCAGGCGGCCTTCGACATCGATAAAACCACCGTCATTGGTGCGCAGAAAGCCCTCGGCATCGAGCGACTCATCCAACGGAATGCCGACATAGCCCAGCATCAGCGTCGGACCTTTGACCGCAATTTCACCGCGCTCACCCAAAGGCTGGATGACTCCGGTGAGCGGATCGACCACCTTGATCGTCGAGCCGGCGGTCGGCACGCCATGGCTGTCGCCAGATATTTCCGGCGGGGTACCCGAAGCGAACACCGATATCAGCGTGAAGGTCTCGGTATTGCCATAGGCCTGGCCGGGTTCCAGCCATTCGACATCCACCGTCGCATGGCGCGCGAGCGGCATGCGCTTGTCGAGGTAATGCAGCGAAGAGAGATCGGTGGTCAGATAATTCGGTGCGGCTTCGAGCTGGGCCCATTGATGCGGCCACGCGAGCGGCATGGTCGCCTTTTCGGCAGCCATCACATTCAAGGCGTCGGCAGCATCGAACCAGCGCTGCAATACCAGCGAGCCACCCGCAGACAGCGTGCCGCCCAGCGCCATCACGAAATTGCCCGACCAGAAGAAGCCGTTGGCCGACCAGGTGCGCGGCGGCGTCTTGATATTGTACCACTTGGGCCAGCGCCATAATTGCAGGCACACCGCGCGATGCGCCGACAGAATACCCTTGGCCTTGCCGGTAGAGCCCGACGAAAACAGCAACAGCGCTGGATCGCTGGGGACGACGGCAGCAGCGCGAGCATCGACCCGATCTTCGGCGATGTCGTCACCACCGCGCAGGAAGCTGTCCCAAGCTTCAATCGCGCCGGTGGGGGCATCACTACCGATCGCCGCGATCCGGCGCAGGAACGGAAAGCGCAGCGAAGCGATCTGGCCCGGCTGCGCCGTCAAAATAGCCGGCTCCAGTTCGGCCAGCATGGCGACGAAGTCCTTCTTGAGTACCCGCCGCTCGACCAGCAAGACCGAGACCCCCGCCGCCTTCATCACTTCATCAAGCTCGGAGGTGGTGAAGAAGGTGCTGATCAGCGTCGCCACGCCGCCCGCCAGCGAAATACCAAGCACGGCAGACAGGAATTCCAACCTGTTAGTCATCAGCACCCCGACGCGGGTGCCCTTGCCGATGTCGCTGGCGACCAGCGCGCGCGCGACTTCTCGCGCGCGCGCCCATAGCTCGTCGTAAGTCCAGCGCTCGACCGCTTCGCCTTCGCGCAGCACCGCCGCTTCGGCCGGGCCGTGACGCTGGGCCAGCTCGCGCAGCCAGCCGCCCAGCGTCAGCGGGCCAATGCCGGTTTCATCGGCCAGGGGAATGCCGCGCACCAGCGACGCGCCATCAACGATCTCAGCCGCTGCTGTCATGTTCTGCAATTCCTCCGCTCGACAACCAGATCAGCGATTCACGTCAACAATCACGCGACCGCGAATCTTGCCGGCAACGATGTCGGCCCCGGCCTGGATCGCGTCCGCCAGACCGACTTCCGCACCAATGACATCGAGCAGGGCCGGATCGAGGTCGCGCGCCAGCCGCGCCCAGGCCGCCAGGCGCGGAACCTTGGGTGCGGTCACGCTGTCGATGCCGATCAGGCTGACGCCGCGCAGGATGAAAGGCATCACCGTCGCCGGGAAATCGGCGCCTTGCGCCAGCCCGCAAGCAGCGACGATGCCGCGGTACTTGGTCTGCGCCACGGCATTGACGAGCGTGAAGCTGCCCACCGAATCGACCACGCCGGCCCAGCGTTCGCGCTGCAGCGGCTTGCCCCTTTCCGACAGTTCGGCCCGGTCGATGATCGTGGTCGCGCCGAGCTTCTTGAGATAGTCGCCTTCCGCCGCCTTGCCCGACGAGGCAGCGACATTGAAGCCGGCTTTAGCCAGCAGGGCGACGGCCACGCTGCCGACGCCACCGGTGGCGCCGGTCACCAGCACTTCGCCTTGATCGGGCGTAACGCCATGCTGGACCAAGGCGTCGACGCAGAGCGCTGCGGTATAACCGGCGGTGCCGATCGCCATGGCCTGCTTTTCGGTAAACACGCTGGGCAGCGGCACCAGCCAGTCGCCCTTGAGCCGCGCCTTCTGGGCGAGCCCGCCCCAATGGCCCTCGCCCACGCCCCAGCCATTGAGCACGACGGTATCGCCGACCTTCCAGTCGGCATGGCTGCTCTCGGTGACTTTACCGACGAGATCGATGCCGGGCACCATCGGGAATTTGCGCACCACCGGGCTGCTGCCGGTGATCGCCAGGCCGTCTTTAAAGTTGATGGTCGAATAGGCCACGTCGATCGAGACATCGCCCTCGGGCAACTGCGCTTCGTCGATGCTTTGGACCGATACGGTCTGGCCGGCGTCGGTCTTGTCGATGACAATCGCGGAAAACATGGCGAACTCCCTCAAGTTTCAAACAAAAATAGCGGGCAAACTGGAATGGTGCGTTTAAATGAAATCAACATGGCCCGTAGGACGGACCCGCCGCGCAGTGGATCATGTCGCGCGGAAAAGCGGTAGGCGGAGCGTTGCAGCAAGTCAAAAGGGCGCGCCATCGCCGCAGCGATACGGCGCCCAAATCCTCACGATTGGGCGTCTTCGGCAGCGTCCACGCCTCGCTCTTTAGCCCCTTCGCGCAAACGGGCCGCGACATCCGGGAACCGATCGGCGCGCATCGAACCATACATCGACATGCGCAGGCACTCATTGGCAATCCGCCGCGCATGGGCGGCGCGCCCCGCACCATCTTCGCTCTTCGCCCGCGCCCACACCGGCCACAGGAATATGCCCGCCAAAATCAGCACTGACAGCGCTTCGCTATCGACGCCGGGGACCGCCATTTCGGTGCGCGCAAAGCGGTCGAGCGAACCTTGATATTCGCGCCAGAACATATCGCCCGATGGATCGGGAGAAGCCAGCAATTGCATCAGCCACACCCGGCATAGCTCGGGGTTTTCCATGGCAAATAGCGACACGCGATCGGTCAGATCCTGGGTGTCGACTTCCTCGACCCGGCGTTCGCCGATCGTCGCCGGATCGCCGAAGGCAGCGCGAAACAGCTTGTCGGCAACCCAGTCGGTGGTGGCCTGGATCAGATTCTCGCGCGTTTCGAAATGCTGGTAAGCGGTGCCGCGATTGACCCCGGCGAGATGCGCCACTTGCGAGAGACTGATGCCTTCCGGGCCGTCCTTGGCCAGCAAATGCCCCGAGGCTTCGAGAATCGCCTCGCGTGTCGCTGCCGGATCACGCGCTCGCCGCTTTGTTGCTGTCATCTCGGCTGCGGCCTCTCTCACCTGGCGTCCGGCACGGATGCCGGCGGCGCGACCATACGTCGGCACGGGGCTTTGTCGCAATAAATAATCAGCAATGTTGCTTATTAGACGAGATAGCGCGAAACCAGCTTAACCGCTCGCCCCTCCACCAGCGCTACCAAACTTTTCCCGCAACGTCAGCTTATCGAGCTTACCCGTAGCGGTGTGCGGCAGTTCTTCCACGAAGACGATCCGATCGGGCAGCCACCATTTCACCACCCGCGCCGCCAGCCAGGCCATCACCTCGGCCTCGCTCACCGAAGCCCCATCGCCCCGCACCGCGATCAACACCGGGCGCTCGCCCCAACGCGAATCCGGCACGCCGATCGCCGCCGCTTCCCTGATCCCGGGATGGCTGGACGCTTCGCCTTCGAGTTCGATCGAGGAAATCCACTCTCCGCCCGATTTGATCACATCCTTGGTCCGATCGGTAATGCGGATATAGCCGAAACGGTCGATCGCGGCGATATCGCCGGTGTCGAACCAGCCCTCCTCATCGATCACTTGCCCGCCCGCACCATTGAAATATTCGGCGACGACGCAAGGCCCGCGCACCAGCAATGGGCCGGCGTGGACATCGTCATGCGGAAGCTCGTGGCCCTGATCATCAACGATCCGCGCCTCGACCCCATAGAACGGCGCGCCGGCCTTCATCTTCTGGTCGATACGGTCCGTTTCGCTCAATACCGCCATACCCGCCCGCGGACTGCTGGTGCTCCCCAGCGGGCTCATCTCGGTCATCCCCCAGCCCTGCCGCATGTCGATACCAAGCTCGGCAAAGCCCTCGACCATCCAGCGCGGCACCGCCGAACCGCCGATCAGGATTCGTTCCAGCGCCCCTTTGCCATGCTCGCGCATCCACGGGATCGCATCGATCCACACCGAGGGGACCGCCGCTGCCATATTGACGCGCTCGCTCTGCAGGAGATCGCAGATATTGGCGGCGTCGAGGCGTGCGCCGGGCAACACCAGTTTGGCGCCGACCATCGGCGCCGAAAAAGCCAGCGACCAGGCGTTGGCGTGATACATCGGTACGATCGGCATCACGCAAGTGTCAGCGCCCAGCGCCATGACGTCTGGCCCATGGACGATCAGCGCCTGCAGGACGTTCGAGCGATGCGAATAGAGCACGCCCTTCGGCGCGCCGGTGGTGCCCGAGGTGTAGCATAGACCGCATGGCGCATCTTCGGCGACTTCGACGCGTGGCAGATCGTCCGCTTCCGCCGCGATCAGTTCTTCATAGCAGAGCAGATCGAGCCGGCTCTCCGGCATATTCGCCCGATCGGTCAGCATGACGATCGGCCGGCCTTTGAGGCAAGTCTCGTGCAGGCGCTCCAACAGCGGCAGAAAGGTGATATCGGCCAGCACGACGCGATCGTCGGCATCGCCGATGATATAAGCGATCTGCGCCTCGAACAGCCGGGGATTGACGGTGTGATAAATCGCGCCGAGATGCGCGGCGCCGTACCACGCCTCGATATGGCGATGAGTGTTCCAGGCCAGCGTCGCTACGCGATCACCTTGCCGCACGCCAAGCCGCGCCAGTGCCGCCGCGCAGCGTCGGGCGCGAACCGCGATCTCGGCATAAGTGGTGCGATGAACCGGGCCCTCGACCGAGCGCGTGACCACTTCCTGCGCCCCATGCTGGCGTTCGGCATGATCGATGATCGTGCCGACGCGCAGCGGCCAATGCTGCATCGCTCCCCGGATCATCTGTGCCTGTCTCTCCCTCGCTATAGGCAGCATGGAGCAGTTGGCGGCGCGGGTCCAGCGAGAGCCCAAGCCAGAGCCCAAGCCAGAGCTGGATGACCCAACGATATGCTTACCTAATTGCGACCCAAACAGCCTTTCCCGTCCGTCCTGAGCTTGTCGAAGGACTGTCCTTCTTTCTGAGGCTTACCAGAAGAACAAGGCAGTGCTTCGACAAGCTCAGCATGGACGGGAAAGGTTTCGGTGATCGTTATTATACCGCGACCGCCTCGACTTCGGCCAATATCATCGCTGCATGCTCTTTGCGGCAGATCAGCAGGTCGGGCATGTAGACATCGGCCTGATTATAGACCAGCGGGCTGCCGTCGATGCGGCTGCAATGCAGACCATGCGCCAGCGCCACCGCTACCGGTGCGCAGCTGTCCCATTCGTATTGGCCGCCTGAGTGCAGATAGATATCGGCCGTCCCCAGCACGATCGCCATCGCCTTGGCGCCCGCCGAGCCCATCGGCACCAGTTCGGCGCCGATGCGCTCGGCCACCTCGGTCGCCTCGCGCGCGGGGCGCGTGCGGCTGACGACCATGCGCAGCTTTTCCGGTGCCGGCGGAACCACGCCGGGTCGGTCCGTGCGCAGCACCAGATCGAGCCCCGGCAGCGCCACCGCGCCGATGCTGGCGACGCCGTCGATGGCCAGCGCGACATGCACCGCCCAATCGGTCCGCGCTTCGCCATATTCGCGGGTGCCATCGACCGGATCGACGATCCACACGCGGCTCTGCGCGAGCCGCACGGGATCGTCCTTCTCCTCCTCGGAGAGCAACCCATCCTCCGGGCGCTGCTCGCGCAAGGCATGGCACAGGAACTGGTTAGCAGTCGCATCCCCCGCCTTGCCCAGCGCCTTCAGGCTCAACAGCCCGCTTTCCCGGACAGTGATCAGCAGTTGCCCCGCAACATCGGCAAGGTGCGCGGCAAGATCGGCGTCGTTCAGCGCGCCCGTCATCACGCGTCACCCAGCAGCGTATCGACGATCAGCGTCGCCGCGGCTTCCGGAGTGAGGCTGGTGGTGTCGATGCGGATCTCGGGGTTGACCGGTGCCTCATACGGAGAGTCGATGCCGGTGAAATTCTTGAGATTGCCGGCCCGCGCCTTCTTGTAGAGGCCCTTCACGTCGCGCTCTTCGGCCACGCTCAGCGGCGTGTCGATGAACACCTCGAAGAACTCGCCCTCGGGCAACATGCTGCGCACCATTTCGCGATCCGCCTTGAACGGCGAGATGAAGGCGGTGATCACCACCAGCCCGGCATCGGTCATCAGCTTGGCGACCTCACCGACGCGGCGGATATTCTCGATCCGATCAGCCTCGGTAAAACCCAGATCCTTGTTGAGGCCATGGCGGACGTTGTCGCCATCGAGCACGAAGGTATGCCGGTTCATCCGGTGCAGCTTCTTCTCGACGAGATTGGCGATCGTCGACTTGCCCGAGCCCGACAGGCCGGTGAACCACAGCACCGCCGGCTTCTGGTTCTTGAGCCCGGCATGGGCATCGCGGCTGATGTCGAGCGCTTGCCAATGCACGTTCTGCGAACGCCGCAGCGAGAAGTGCAGCATACCGGCCGCAACCGTGCGGTTGGTCATCTTGTCGATCAGGATAAAGCCGCCGAGCGTGCGATTGTCGGCATAGGATTCGAACACGATCGGCTTGTCGGTCGAAAGCTGGGCGACGCCGATCGCGTTCAACTCCAGCGTCTTGACCGCAACATGCTCCATGGTATTGACATTGACGGCATATTTCGGCGCCTGCACCACCGCAGAAACCAGCTGCGTGCCCAGCTTCAGCCAATAGGCGCGCCCGACATGCAGTGGGGCATCGTCCATCCACACGATCGTCGATTCGAACTGGTCGGCGACTTGCGGCGGATTGTCGGCAGTCGAAATCACACTACCGCGCGAGCAATCGATTTCATCGGCAAAGCAAATCGTCACCGACTGCCCGGCGACCGCCTCGTCGAGGTCGCCATCAAGGGTAACGATGCGCGTCACCGTGCTGGTCTTGCCCGACGGCAGCACGCGCACGGCATCGCCCGGCTTGACTTCGCCGGTGGCGATCAGGCCCGAAAAGCCGCGGAAATCGAGGTTGGGACGGTTGACCCATTGCACCGGCATGCGGAACGGGCGTTCGGCATCGACCGAGGAATTGACCTCGACGGTTTCGAGATGCTCGATGAGATTGGGGCCAGTGTACCAGGGCGTATTCGGCGAGGCCGAGATGATATTGTCGCCCTTGAAGCCCGAGATCGGCATCGGCACGAAATGCTCGATGCCGATCGTCTTGGCGAAGACGGTATAGTCGGCGACGATCTTGTCGAAGACCGTCTGGCTGTAATCGACCAAATCCATCTTGTTGACGGCCAGCACGATGTTGCGGATGCCGATCAGCTGGGCGAGGTAGGAGTGGCGACGGGTCTGCGTCAGGATACCCTTGCGCGCATCGATCAGGATCACCGCAAGGTCGGCGGTCGAAGCACCGGTGACCATGTTGCGGGTATATTGCTCATGCCCCGGCGTATCGGCGACGATGAACTTGCGCTTTTCGGTGTTGAAGAAGCGGTAAGCGACATCGATGGTGATGCCCTGCTCGCGCTCGGCGGCAAGGCCATCGACGAGCAGCGCGAAATCGATTTCCTGGCCCTGGGTGCCGACCTTCTTGGAGTCGGATTCCAGCGACGCGAGTTGATCCTCGAAGATCATCTTCGAATCGTAAAGCAGCCGGCCGATCAGCGTCGATTTGCCGTCATCGACGCTGCCGCAGGTGATGAAGCGCAGCATCGTCTTGTGCTGATGCTGATCGAGATAAGCGTCGATGTCCTCGGCGATGAGCGATTCAGTGACGTAGATCGGATCTTCGGTAGTGGTTGTGTCGGTCATGATCGTTCCCTGGTCATTCCCCTCCCGCCTGCGGGAGGGGTTAGGGGTGGGCACTTGCTGATGGGGTTGCGTGCCGATCGGCCCACCCCCGGCCCCTCCCGCAAGCGGGAGGGGAGCAAAATCAGAAATACCCTTCCTG
>JAMFSI010000053.1 GCA_026225215.1 Sphingomonas palustris
CCACCCCCCGGCCCCTCCCGCAAGCGGGAGGGAGCAGAAGACAGCAGAGCACAACTTCAAATAGATTTAGCCACCCTTTACAGCACCTTGTCGTAGATCACATATTCCTTGTTCACCTTGCTGTGAATCTCGCGGGCGATCGAGTTCATCCCCTGATTGTCGTCGAGAATCCAGCCGATCTCGGCGCGCTTGCCGCCGTAATTGGCGACGGTCGCGCGGCGGATATATTCGATCATCATAAAGGCGAGTTGGCTGGCCATGCGTGACGCCTGCAGGCTCTTGCGCACGCCCATCAGCGGCACGCGGACGTCGGCGGGTTTAGTGCGCAGCAACCACAGGCCGAGCTTGATATAGCCGAACGGCCAAGGGCTGCCGCCTTTGGTCAGGGCGCGCTTCTGCACCTGGTTGAGATCGGGCAGCGTCATCATGAAGGCGACCGGTACGCCATCGAGTTCGGCAATGCGGATCAGGTCGGATTTGACCAGCGGTTTCAGCTTCTTGCCGGTATAGGTGATTTCCTCGTCAGTGATCGGCACGAAGCCCCAATTGTCGCTCCAGGCGTCGTTGAGGATGTCGAGGATGGTTGCCGCTTCCTCGTTGAACTTGCTCTTATCGACGCCACGGATCTTGATCCGGCTGTTGCGCTCGCCCGAGGCGACGATGCGTTGGATCAGCGGCGGAAATTCCTTCGTGATGTCCAGATCATAGGTATAGAGCGTCTTGACCGGGGCATAGCCGCGCGCTTCGATCCACGACTTATATTTGGGCGAATGGTGGCCCATCATCACCATCGGCGGATGGTCGTGGCCCTTGACCAGCAGGCCGGGTTCTTCCCAGACCGACAAGTTCATCGGCGCCATGGCGCGGGTCATGCCCTCGGCGCGGAGCCAGTCTTCGGCTTTGGCGATCAGCGCGGTCGAGATCGCCTCGTCATCGGCTTCCAGCGCGCCCCAATAGCCGCAGCCGGGGCCCATGCCTTGCTCGGCGGGCTGGGCGATGGCGAGTTCGTCGATATGCGCGGCGATGCGGCCGACCACTTTGCCCGCGCCATCTCTCGCGACATATAATTGGCAGCGGGCGTGCTCGAAATAAGGATTGCCGCCCGGGGTGAATTTTTCCACCTCCTCATCGCGCAATTGCGGCACGAAATTGGGATCACCGGCATTGCTGGTATAGACGAAATCGACGAATTCGCCGCGCTCAGCCTTGTTGGTCACCGGAGTGACGGTAAATTGGACCATTCAGGTTCTCCAGGCGCGTCTATCAGTTGGTGTTTTTGGGGGGCGATGAAGGAGCTTTGTCCGGCATGACGCCCGACATTGTTCGACGCCGCGGATGGCCGCTGGCGATGCCGCCCGACAATTCCTTCACCCAGGGATAATGCACCGCCACATCTTCGTTATACCCCAGATTGAACACGGTTTCGCTGCGCTGCGGACGATCTTTTTTCTCGTAATAAGTCCCGAGGATGCGGTCAAAGGCATAATTGGTGATGCCGAAATTGCCGTCTTCATCGAAATAATGATGCTCGTTATGGCGCTGCTTCTGGAACTGCACCCATTTCCACTTCGGCTTGAACGACAAATGCTGGATGCAATGCATGAACTCGTAATAGCAGGTGGTCAGGATGCCCGCAGCAAACGCGGCGCAGGCACCGCCGATGCGACCATTCGGGCCGCCGATCAGCCAGCCGATCGGGGCCGTGGCGATCAGGATCGTCGGTAGCGTGGTGTGGAGCGCGCCGAACAGCACCTCGAGATGGTTCGGATCTTGATGATGATCGTAATGAATGCGCTTCCAGGTCGAGGCGAGCGGCTTGATCCGGTACATCCACTGACCATGCAGGACATATTGGTGGAGCAGATGCCAGACCAGCGGATAGACCAGTAGTGCCGCCGCCACCGCGCCCAGGGTGCGTAGCGGCGGGGCCGGGAAGAAGATCCAGCCGACCACCAATGCCGCTGCCAGCGCCAGATAGACCACGATCGTGTAATGCTGGAAATAGGCCGAAACCAGTTGGCGCAGCGTCATCCGGTCGAGGAAATGCGAGCGTTTCCAGAACGACAGCTGGCTTTCGTCGGGTGTCGCGGAGGGAGAGGCGGAGGTTTGGGACAAGGGTCAATTCCTGCGATGGCCGAGCTATCGTAGCAGCACTGGTGGCGTAGAGCCACGTATCCGTGCCCTCTCGCATGATTTTACGGCTGGATTGGGGCAAGATATACCAAGCTGCGATGATCCTGACCCATGAGGACGGCTTCTGGCGGTTCTCGGCGAGAAGCGGCTGAAGGGGCGATGTGGTTCATCGTTCCGAAGCCGCGACGCTGCTGAGGGCCGCCAGAAGCCGCCCGTAGGGTTGCCATTCCCGCCCGCTGGACTTCGTCGGAGCGGCTAGACGATGAACCACATCGCCTTCGCCACTCCTCCTTGCCAGCGAACGGGAATGACAATCCTCATGGATCAGGATCATCGCAACTTGGTATTTCATTCTTCGGTGCGGATCAGCACGGTCTCGCCGACCAGCAGAAACAGCAGAAATGGCCCCCAGGCGGCGATCAACGGCGGATAGCCGCCAAAATTGCCCAGCGCCAAGGCGGCATTATCGATCACGAAATAGGCAAAGCCCAGCGCCATCCCGCTCACCGCGCGGATCAGCAGTTGCCCCGAACGCGCCAGACCGAAAGCCGCCACCGCACCCAGCAACGGCATCAGCACTGCCGACAACGGCCCCGACAGCTTATGCCACCATTTGCCGTCCAGTTCGGCGGTGCGGCGCCCATTCGCGCGCAGCGTATCGATCGATGAACCCAGCTCGAAAATATTCTCGCCATCGGCATCGACGGTGCTGATCTCGACCTGCGCCGGGGTCACGCCGCGCGCCACCAGGAGGGGAGCGATCGGACCGTTGGCCAGGCTCTGCGTATCGAAGCGGCGCGGTGCATCCAGCCACCAGCCGCCAGTCACGAACCTGCCGATTTTTCCGGTCTGCACGAAGTGAGCATGGGGGCTACGCAGCTGGTCGACGATCACGCCTTGGCTGTTGCGCTGATACCATGTCACGCCGGTCATCTGCATTCGCGCGCCATCGCCGCTGACGTTGTCGGCCGCGAGGATGTCGGGGCCATCGCCGACAAAGACATTGCCGCGAACGCTTTCGCCGCCCGGCATCGCGCCATATTGCGTGGATTGCCAGGCTTTGAGCCGGGCGCTGGCGCGGGAGACGACGCGTTCATTGAAGCCGAAATTGAGCATCGCCACGAACACGGCGGTCAGCAGCATCGGCGCCAGGATCTGATGCGCCGAGAGACCGGCGGCGCGCATCGAGATCACCTCGCTGTTCTGGTTGAGTGGCCAGAAGGTCAGCAGCGTGGCCAGCAGCACCGAATAGGGCAGGAACCGCGCGACCAGCTGCGGCAGGCGCAACAGCACATAGCTCCACAACTGGGCCTCGCCATTGCCCGGCGTAGCCAGGATCTTGCCGCTTTCGCCCAGCAGATCGAGCAATTGCAGCACCAGCACCAGCATGATCAGCACCCCGAAGATCCGGGTGACGAACAGCCTGGCGAGATACAGCGTGATCGTGCGCGAGGGGAAAAATTCGAACTGCATGCGCTTAGCTCAGCTGAGTCGCGCGGCGCGGCGCAAACCGGCGGGTGCCGGCGCGCAGCCATTTGCCGATGTTGGCGGCAAACACTTCCAATGCCCCGATCGGCTGGCCGCCGACCACATAAGCGATGCGCCAATACATCCAGGCGATGATCGCGGCAAACACCGCAAATGGCACCCATAGCGCCAGGGCTGGATCGATTCGGCCCAGCTCCGCTACCGACTCGCCGTATTCGTTGATCTTGTGATAAGCCACCACCATCACGATCGACACGAATACGCCCAGCGCCGAGGTCGAGCGCTTCGGCGGCACCGCCAGAGCCACCGCCAGCAGCGGTAGCAGCAGGATCATCACCACTTCGGCCAGCCGGAAATTGAGGCTGGCGCGCACGATGGCGCGGTCCTTGGCGCTGGCGTGGTCGCTCCAGCCGATGCGAAGCAGTTCGGGCAGGAAATATTCGCGCTCCAGGCCGCCTCGCTTGCGGAATTTTTCTACCGCCGGCAGGTCGATCGGCAAATCATGCTGGGAAAATCCCAATACGCGTGGGCTGACCTTGGGGACGTCCTGGATGATCTGGCCATCGGTCAGCCGCAGAATCACCGTATCGGGATTCTCGCGCAGCGCCAGAAAGCGCCCCTGGCGCGCGGTAATCGACAGGGTTTCACCCTTGGCGCCGATAATGCGCACGAAAATGCCGATCAACACCCGGCCATCGTCGCGGCTCTGCTCGATGCGGAGCGCGGTGCGGTCCTTCAACGTATTGAATTCCCCCACCTTGATCGAAGCACCCAGTGCGCCGGTGCGCAGCTCGAATTCCATCCGCTCATAATAATAGCGCGACAGCGGCTGGACATAGCCGACGATGACGAGGTTCAGTGCCGCCAGGCCGATCGCCATCAGATAAGGCACGCGCAGCAGCCGGGTGTAGCTGAGGCCCACCGCGCGCATCACGTCGAGTTCGCTGGAGGTGGCCAGCCGGCGAAAGGCGATCAGGATGCCGAGCATCAGCCCCAGCGGGATCGCCAGGCTGGCATATTCGGGCAGAAGATTGGCGAGCATGCTGAACACGATCGACACCGGGCCGCCTTCGGTGGCGACGAAGTCGAACAGTTTCAGCATCTTGTCGAGCAGCAGCAGCGACGCCGCGATCAGAAAGACCGCCAGCATCGGCATCAGCACTTGCCGAAAGATATACCGGTCAGTGGCGGTAATAAATGGCACGGGTGGGGCGCGGCAGTCAGGCTGGCTCGGACGAATCCGATGGTGGGTTCGAAGTGCGATCAGCGAGGCATTGCACCTCGGCCAAAAAATCACGCGGAAACAGAATTATGAACAAATGTTCTGATACAGAACGCGCCCAAGCTCTAAGCGGTTCGGCTATGATGGGCAAGCGGCCAGATTAAGCGATCTCGGGCCGGGGGAGTGGGCCGGCATCGAGCCCCGAAATTCGCTCTTTCGCGAATTTCGGATCAGACTCCTCTCAGGCTTTTTCAAGCGTGCATTGCAGCGGGTGTTGATTCTGGCGTGCCAGATCCATCACCTGATTCACCTTGGTTTCGGCGATCTCATAGGGGAATATCCCGCAAACGCCGACGCCCTTCTGGTGAACATGCAGCATCACCCGAGTCGCCTGCTCCATGTCCATATTGAAGAAGCGCTTGAGGCAGATCACCACGAATTCCATCGGAGTGTAATCGTCGTTAAGCATCAACACTTTGAACTGGCTAGGTTTTTTAGGCTTGGTCCGCGTTCGCGTGGCGAGGCCGACCTCATCCTTCCCGCTGCCGCCCTTGTCGCCGCCTTGTTCGTCGTCATCGCTGGCGCGAACGCCAGGCGCGCCCGAATCGATTGTCAATTCAGCGGCGGCCGGCAAGGCGTGGGCCATCCATAAGGGAGAAATCTTCGCTATCAGCATCGCGCTAGAATATCGCAACACTGGGGGCGAAAACAAGCGGTCCTGATCTTTGCCGCGTAAACTCCTTTGCAAGGGGCTTATCGGTGGGGATCGGTCGTGATCTGGCGGGCGTGCCAAAGGCAACGGACCGGGTAGCGTGCTACCCGGTCCGTCATGACTCCTATTGCTTTCGCAGCAGGCAGCGATCAGGCGGCGGCCTTGACCTTTTCCACCGCCAGGCTGACGCGGCCCGACAGCGGCGCCGCAGCATCGGTCGCCAGCTTGATGAAGGCTTCGCTATGCTTGGTGCCATTGGCGATCAGCGTATCGACCTGCTTGCGCAGAATTTCGCTTTGCAGGCTGAAGAACTCAGCCGGCGACTTCACGGCGGCGACCGACTTGACTTCGGTGGTCAGGCTTTCGAAAGCCGAGCGGCTCTCGGCGACCAGTTCCGAGGTCAGTTCCTGCAGGCCCGAAGCGAGGATCTTGCTCGATTCGACGAGAGCCTCGACGTTGCCCTTGGCGAAGTCGCTGGCTTCGCCCAGCGCTTCGGTGCTCTTTTCGTAAGCGGCCTTGGCCTTTTCCTGAGCGTCCGAAAAAGCGGTCTTGAAGGCGCTGGTGAAATCGAAGGTGGGGGTATCCATGGTAAAAGTCTCCTGAAATAGCGTGAATTGGGGGAATGAGGGTTTGAGTTTCGGCTTGGTAATCGATGCGGTGGGAGCAGTAGGCGCGGCCCGGCGTGTGAAAGCTGCCGGCACTGGACGCTTGACCGAACTGGCGACGGGCAATTTCTGAATAAGGGCAGGCTTGGCCGCCACCGGAGCGGGGGATTTGACGGGTGGCCGCGTAGCGGGCGCGGGGACCGCGATCGGCTTGCTCTTCACCGGCTTGTTGATCGCCGGCCGGCTGATAACGGGTTTGGCGGCGGCGGCCGGCTTGGTCACGGCGACGGGCTTTGCTGGAACCGCCTTAAGCGCCGGCGCTACGACTTCGGGTTTAGCCGGAACTATCGGTGTCGCGGGCTTGGGCAATTTAGCTTTGCCAGCCTTGTCGGCGGCTTTCCGCGCAGATTTCGTCAGTGGGGCTGTGTCCGGCGCGGGGGTTTGAACCACAGGGCTGGGGAAAGTCGTTGCGGCGGTAGCTGCCGGGGCAGCATGTTGCACCGGTTCCGACACCGCCACCGGTTTGGCAGCAGGCGTTGATTCGCTGGCTTGGGCTTCATCAGCCATCACTGCAATCCTCAAAAACCCGGGGCGTACCCATCCCGCGTGTTGCGGTGCACAAATAGAAGGTGCAAGTGCGAAGTCAAGTTTTTTGTGCAGTGCAGCATAAGTCGTTGCGACAAGCTGTGCAGGATATGAGAGAGGCGGTGCTTGAGTGTCTGACCCGAAACTTTGTTTCCGACTTCGAAATTAGCGAAGCTAATTTCGGGTCAGACACTTAAACCGCTCTGGAGCAATATCCTCCTGGCTGGTTACGGCATCATGACATAACGACCGGGCGCATCCTCTATCACCGTATCGCTCGGCCCCCCGGGCGCGCGCTTGCCTTTGGCCTTGACCTCGGCGTTATCGAGTTGGCGCAGCCATGCCGCCCAATGCGGCCACCAGCTACCGGGGTGTTCATCGGCCCCGGCGATAAAGCTGTCGAGCGTGTCGCCGGGCGCAGCATTGGTCCAATATTGGTATTTGTGGCTGGCCGGGGGGTTGACGACGCCGGCGATATGGCCCGAACCGGCCAGCAGGAAGGTCCACGGCCCGCTGAGATGCCGCGTCAATTGCCAGACGCTTTGGGGCGGAGCGATATGATCTTCCCGGCCGGCCTGGATAAAACTGGGGATCGCGATCCGGCGCAGGTCGATCGGGATGCCGCCCGCGCTCAGCGCATCGGGCACCACCAGCCGGTTGTCGCGATACAGATCGCGCAGATACGACTGGTGCCACTTTGCCGGCAGGTTAGTGGTATCGCCGTTCCAGTGCAGCAAATCGAAAGCGGTATATTCCTCGCCCAGCAGGTAATTGTTGATCACATAATTCCAGATGAGATCGTTGCCGCGCAGCAGGTTGAAGGTGGCGGCCATGATCCGGCCATCGACATAGCCATCGGGAGCCAACTGGTTGAGCGTGGTGATCTGCTGGTCGTCGATGAAATTCTTGAGATCGCCGGCATCCTTGAAATCGACCTGGGCGGTGAAGAAGGTAGCGCTCTTGACCATCTCGGCCTGGCCGAGCCGGCTTAGCACGGCCAGGGTTGCCGCCAGTGTGGTTCCCGCCACGCAATAGCCGACGACGTGGACCGCAGGCACTTTCAGCCGCGCGCGAATCACTTCGATCGCCTCGACTTGCGAGCGGATGTAATCGTCCCACACCACGTCGGCCATGCTGGCGTCGGCCGATTTCCACGACACCATGAAGGTGGTAAGGCCTTGCGCTACCGCCCATTGCACGAAGCTTTTCTTGGGATTCAGGTCGAGGATATAGAAGCGGTTGATCCACGGTGGAAAGATCACCAGCGGCGCCTTCAACACCGTCTCCGTCGTCGGGCTGTACTGGATCAGCTGGAATAGCGCGCTTTCGTAGACCACCTTGCCCGGCGTCACGGCGATGTTCTCCCCCAGCCGAAAGGCTTCGGGATCGGTGTGAGTCAGCTGGCCGCGCCGCAGATCGTTAAGCAGATGGCGCATGCCGGTGACCAGGCTATCGCCGCCGCTGGCCAGCGCGCGTTCGAGCACCAGCGGGTTGGTCAGCGGAAAATGATCGGGGCTCAGCGCATCGACCAGCGTGCGCGTGGCAAAGCGCAGCTGCTCTTTCTTGGCCGCGTCGATCCCTTCGAGATTATCGGCCAGCGCCATGATCTGCTCGGCCATCAGCAGATAGCTTTGATGGACCACGGCATAGAACGGCTGTTGCCAACGAGCGTCGGCAAAGCGCTTGTCCTGGCGGGGCAGGCTCGAAGGTTCGAGCGCGCCGACACCTTGGGTAAAATCCATGGGCACGCCATATTGGCTCAAAACATTCTGCCACAGCGCCAGCCCGTCTTCCCACACCTGCTTCTGCGCCTCGGGCTGAGCCAGCGGCAGCTTGCCATACCAATCCTGCATCAGATTCAGCCAATGCGCCGGATCGGCAAGGGCGGCAGGCGCGGTCGCGGCGGATTTTACCGCCTGTTCGCTCTGGAATTCCAGCCACATCGCTTGCAGCTTCGCGGCGACCTCGGCCCAATGTGCGGCCCCCAACTGTCCGGAATGGTCGGAACCGGCCAGCGGCGCGGTGGCGGCGGGTAGCATCTCGCCGATCATCCACGGCGTCCATTGGCTGGTCAGCTTGACCAGTTGCGCCATCATATCGGGAAAGCCGGGACTAGCCGGTACGGCGTCATCGCTCATTGTGTCGCTCCGTGGCCGTGGAGCGCCAATTTAGCAGGATTCGCTGGGCTGGCAATTTTTGCCTTTATTCAGGGCGAAGTCGCGGAATGGGGAGTCATGCCTCGTTCAGCGCCGAAGCTTAGTGGATCATTCTTGTGCTTTCCATCTCGCCTTCCGGGCGATTTGGGCGCAGGACGCAACAGCCGTAACCGGTCCTTCGACTGGTCGGCAGCAAACTGGCCCAAGCGGCCGCAAACTGGAAAGTGTGATGTCCGAAGAATTCTACCGCATGAAGCGTCTGCCGCCCTACGTCATCGCTGAAGTGAATGACATGCGTGCCGCCGCCCGTGCCGCCGGGCGTGACATCATCGATCTGGGGATGGGCAATCCCGACTTGCCGCCGCCGTCGCATATCATCGACAAGCTGTGCGAGGTTGCGCAGAAGCCCAGCGCCCACGGCTATTCCGCGTCCAAGGGCATTCCCGGCGTGCGCAAGGCGCAGGCGCAATATTATGCCCGCCGCTTTGGCGTGGATCTCGATCCCGATACCGAAGTGGTGATGACGATGGGCTCGAAGGAGGGCCTGGCGAGCATGGCGACGGCGATGACCGCGCCGGGTGATGTCGTGCTCGCGCCCAACCCGTCCTATCCGATCCACACCTTCGGCTTCATCATCGCCGGCGCGACGATTCGCGCGGTGCCGACCACGCCGGATGAGCTGTACTGGCAGTCGCTCGACCGGGCGATGGCCTTCACCGTGCCGCGTCCTTCGATCCTGATCGTCAATTATCCGTCGAACCCGACGGCGGAAACCGTTGATCTCGCCTTTTACGAGCGGCTGGTCGCCTGGGCGAAGGAAAACAAGGTCTGGATACTCTCCGACCTCGCTTATTCCGAACTCTATTATGACGGCAATCCCACGCCTTCGATCCTGCAGGTGCCCGGCGCCAAGGATGTCGCGGTGGAGTTCACCAGCATGTCCAAGACCTTTTCGATGGCGGGTTGGCGAGTCGGCTTCGCGGTGGGTAACCAGCGCCTGATCGCCGCGCTGACGCGGGTGAAGAGCTACCTCGATTATGGTGCGTTCACACCGATCCAGGCCGCTGCCTGCGCCGCGCTGAACGGCCCGCAGGACATCGTCCAGCGCAACCGCGAACTGTACCAGAAGCGCCGCGATGTCATGGTCGAGGCATTCGGTCGCGCCGGCTGGGAAATTCCCAGCCCCAAGGCATCGATGTTCGCCTGGGCGCCCTTGCCGCCGGCGCTCAAGGACATGGGCAGCCTGGAGTTCTGCAAGCAATTGCTGACTCATGCCGAAGTCGCGGTGGCGCCGGGCGTCGGTTATGGCGAGGATGGCGAAGGCTTCGTCCGTATCGCCATGGTCGAAAACGAGCAGCGGCTGCGACAGGCCGCGCGCAACATCAAGCGCTATCTGTCGAGCATGGGGGTGAACGCGGTGGGGACGAAGTGGGCGTGATCGCGCCTACTTCGCTCCGCTTAACAGCTTAACCAGGCTCGGCATGTCGGCTTCGCCGATGTCGCTGACGCGCCAGCCCGCGCGGGTTTTGGTCAGCGTATAAGTCAGCGTCTCGGGCGCATCGAAATTGGTGAAGGTCACGTTGGCTCGGGCCCGGTCGGGCCCCAGCGGCGTGACCTTGATCGATAATGCGGTGAACCGCTGGCGATCCTGGCAATCGCAGATCGGATCGCCGTCGAGCGCGCCGACTTCGCCATGCGCGTCAGCCTGATCCTTGCGGATGAGCGCGGTGAGGTGGGCATCGAAGATTGTCGGTGCAAGCTTGCCTGTCGGTACGAAATGGAAGTTGCTGGCCACATAGGGCGCATAGAGGCGGCGCAGAAATGCTTCCGCCCCCGCCGGCTCGCGAGCCATGCCGGACGAAGCACTAACGGCCGATAGCAATATCGCCGCCCAAATGGAAAATCTCAGGACTTTCACGGCGCGAGTATTGCATATCCCGATAGGCTATGTCGATAAGCAAGCCCCGCCCGATCGTCTGAGCGCGACTTGCCTGTACTCGCCTTTGTTTCCGCGGATATCAGTGTTTGATCCGAAACTCCGTTTCGGATATTCGGTTCCGGCCCGCTCCCCTGGGTTGGTAGCGCCCACAGGGTACCATAAATGGGCGGTAGGGCGCAGCCCTCAACCCGGAACTACGAGAGCGAGAGAACGCGTGAAGATCAGACCCTCCTTGTCCGCCCTCGCCACCATCGCGCTCCTGGCCGGTGGCATGACCGCCGCATGGGCCGCGCGTGCGCCTCATGTTGCGCTCGCCAGTCTGGACAAGCTGCCCCAACCGCTGCCACTGCCATATGACGAGACGGCCGATGCGAACCAGCAGGTTGCGGCCGCGAAGGCAGCCGCGAAGAAGCAGGGCAAGCGGCTGCTGATCGACCTCGGCGGCAATTGGTGCCCGGATTGCCGGGTTTTCGCTGCGGTCATCGCCTTGCCGGAGGTCAGGGCCTTTGTCCGGCAGCATTATGTCGTGGTCACGGTCGATATCGGGCGGCTCGATAAAAATCTGCAGATTCCAGGAGGCTTCGGCGTGAACAGTTTGCAGGGCGTGCCCGCCGTGCTGGTCGTCGATCCCGTCACCGGCAAATTGCTGAATCGCGGCCATCTCTTTGCTCTGTCGGATGCGCGGCATATGTCGCCGCAGGCTTTGGCCGATTGGCTGGCGCTATGGGTGTGATTGCCCTGGCTGGTTAGCCGCCGCCGGGTGGTGCATGTCGCAGCCGATGCTACGGGCTTCGCATCGGCCCCTCGTTTGCTTGCGGATAAGCTCGCTTCGCCCGTTTGTCCGCCCGGACGGCTGCGCCTATGGACGCTGGCGTGAGCACATCCATTGTCATTGGCAAAGATCCCGGCGGTGGCACGATTCGGGTCGATATCGAGGAGCTTCTCGCCACGCGCCTGCTGGTGCAGGGCAATTCCGGCTCGGGAAAATCGCATCTGCTGCGGCGGCTGCTCGAGGAAAGCGCCGCCCTGGTCCAGCAAGTGGTGATCGATCCCGAAGGTGATTTCGTCACTCTGGCCGAGCCCTTCGGCCATGTCGTCGTCGATGGCGCGGCTTACACCGGTCCGGAGATCGCGCAATTGGCGGCGCGGATCCGCCGCCATCGCGCCTCGGTGGTACTGGCGCTCGATGGGCTGGAACTGGAAGCGCAAATGCGCTGCGCCGCGCAATTTCTGTCGGCGATGTTCGATGCGCCGCGCGAGCAATGGTATCCGGTGCTGGTGGTGGTGGACGAGGCGCAGATGTTCGCGCCCGCCGCCGCCGGCGATGTCTCCGACGAGGTGCGGCGGATTTCGCTCGCCGCCATGACCAATTTGATGTGCCGCGGGCGCAAGCGCGGGCTGGCCGGCGTCATTGCCACGCAGCGCTTGGCCAAGCTCGCCAAGAATGTCGCGGCCGAAGCGAGCAATTTCCTGATGGGGCGCACCTTCCTCGATATCGACATGGCGCGCGCTGCCGATCTGCTGGGTATGGAACGACGCCAAGCCGAGCAGATCCGCGACCTCGAACGCGGCCATTTCCTCGGGCTGGGCCCCGCGATCAGCCGCAGGCCGATCGCCGTGCGGATCGGTGTCGTGCAGACCTCGGCGCGTACCGTCATTCAGGGGCTGACGCCTTTGCCGACCGCCGATGCCGATGCGCTCCACGCGCTGCTCCATGCCCAGGAGGAAACGGTATCTTCCGGCGGTGAGGCCGTCACGCTGGCGGTCAGCGCCGATCCTCCGCGTATCGAGCCCGGCGAGTTGATCAATCGCATTGCCGACTTCGCTCTGGTCAACGCCGACGGGCTGGACGAAGATATCGAGAGCGCCGAGGCGGAGGCGGGGCCGGATCTGTTCCAGACCGCATCCGTGCCCGCGCCGCTGTCGCTCCCGCCCCAGGAAGTGCGCAATATCCTGTCGGAAATCTTTGCCGATATGGTTGCGGAAGACCAGGCGACCTTTCAGCCCGCCGCCACCTTGTATCAGGACTTTACCATCCGCTGCCGGATGCGGCGGGTGGGTGCTCACGCCGGCGACATCGCCAAATTCGGTCGGCGCTTTGCCATGGCGGTGGCCGGGATCACCGATCCCGACGAGCCGCAATGGGCAAGCCTGCTGGCGGTCGCGCAAAGCGTGCCTGACGACGTTCTGGCGCCATTCCTGGTGATCGCGCGCGCCGCCATGGCCGGCGCCCCATGCCCCGAGGATGAAATACTGGCCCGTGCTTATGGCACGAGTTCGTCGGGGCGGATCAGGCGCCTGCTCGATCATCTCGAAAAGAGCGGCCTGATCGTAGTGCGGACCGACTTTCAAGGCCGGCGCTCTATCGGCATCCCCGATCTGGCGCTGACTACGGCGGTGGTATAGTTAGAGCCAAGGGCTGAAGCGGGTTGCCGATCAGTCCGCTCACCATCGCCGCCTGAATCCAGCTTGCCGGCCATCGCTTCGATAGCGGCCCGACCAGCTGATCGCGGATGAATGGCAAGAGCCTGCTGTCGGACTGGTAGACCGGGGTGAACAAGGCGGTCAGCGTCTGATAGGTGCGAACATGCCGACGGCGCAGCGCGACAGTGCGCGCGAGAGCTTTCGGCAGATCGGTTTGCTCAGCGAGTCCCTTAGCCAGCGCCCAGGCGTCGAGCAGCGCCATGTTCGCGCCCTGCCCCAGTTGCGGACTGGCCGAATGCCAGGCGTCGCCGAGATGAATAAGCGCCGGCTCGGCGGGGTGACGAAGCGTGCGATGCGCATATTGCGCGAAGACCAGTTGGTCCGGATCGACGATCTGATCGAGGAGCGGCGCACAGGCTGGCCACAATGCCAGGACGTCGGCCTTCCATTTGTCGATACCGCCTGCGCGCCATGCCTCAAGGTGATCGGCTCGCAGCGACCAGAAGAACGCGGCTTGCGGGCCGGTCCCGTTCGGCGGAGTGCCGATCGGAAGCACGCCGACCATTCTGCTCGCCCGATAATAGCGTTGTTCGAGCACGGATAAGTCAAAGCCGGCTGCTGTGGGCCAATCGAGGCTGGCCCACAGCGCGCCATAAGCCAGGGCTCGCCCGGTCGGCGGCGCAAGCGGTGTGCGGGTGCCCAGCGTATCCACGACGAGATCGAACGCATGCGAGTGATCGCCATCGTCGAATTGGAGGCGGCGCCGGTGGCCGTCAAGCATCGAGCCTACGATTGTGCGACCGGTGACGATCGATACATCGGTGGCCATCACCGCATCGTAGAGCGCGCCGAACAGGCTGGCGCGATGGATGCCGATGCCGAAGCTGGCCTGGGCTCCCAGCGCCGCGTAGCCGACATCGAGAACGGTCCGCTCGGGGCGACCGGCTTTTCCGATCAATCGATCGATCCGCGCGCCGTATCGGATGACGACATCTGCGAGACCGAGACGATCGAGCACCGCCAGACCGGTCGGCTGGATCATCAGACCCGATCCGATCGGTCGGGGTGCGTCGAAGCGTTCGAACATGGTGACGCGATGCCCGCCACGATGGAGCAGCAAAGCGCAGGCCAGTCCGGCTGGCCCACATCCCGCGATCGCTATGTCGAGCGGCGTCATTTGCGCGGTTTTGGCAACAGGAATACGACGTAGCCGGAAAAATTCGGCTGTTGTCGCAGTTCGGGCGGCTCGCGCCAGGTTCCGTGTTCGCCCAGCGCGACGCGAAAAGGAATCGGAAAGCGGCGCATCCGATCGAAATAGGCTTCGTAGCCCGGGATGGTGTTTCGGCCCTGGTAAGTCTGGATCACCACCTCATCGATGGTGCCGGCGAGCCGTGTGAGCGCAGCCGGATCGCCATGCGCGCTCCAATCCATCAGTCCCGTCACTGACAGGCGCCAGCGCGTGGGCAGGCGGCGGCGCAGGTCGGCGAGGAAACGGGCATAATTGCCGAGGCCGCGCGTTGCCGCGTCAAAGTCGATCTGAAGCCCCTTGACGTCGTTGCCCGCTGCCTGCCACCGCGCCAATTCGCCGAGCACATGCTGATAAGTAGCAAGGCTCCAGTCGAGCCGTTCGACCCGCACCACCAGCCAGAGCGGCGTGCCCGACAGATGCGGAGCCTGGGGGCGCAACGGGACGAAGCTATCATTGCGGCGGCGAATTTCGCCGTCGAGCAGGTACAGCAGCCTGGCGTGCTCGACGCTGGCGGGAGGATTGGCGCCGGCCCAGATATAGAAGGCATCGTATTTCGCGGGATCGACACGACTGCTGGCGCCGCCGATGTCGCGATGATGGCAGGCTGCCAGCAGGCTCGTCAGCGCGAGCATCGCCACGGCTCGTCTGGTGATGGGCTTCACCAATAGTAGCGAAGCGATTCGGCCCAGCTGCTGGCAGCATAGTCGTGTTTCAACTGCTCGAACCAGGCGCGGCGCTGCGCCTTGGGCACATCCTGGCCGCCGCAATCATTGCCGCCGCTGGGGGCATAGCAATTGACCGCGCGGTAGAGGGCATAGGCCTTCTCGGCCGGGCCAGCGCGCGGATCGGCGATGACCATTTCATACAAGCGGCCACGTAGCACCGGCGCGCCGGGGAAATCGCTCGGACCTGACCCCAATTGGTCGGCGGGTGCATAGTCATCGAGCGCCGCAAAGCCATTCATGCCGTTGCGATAGAAATCGCCGAGACACAGCAGCGCATTGGCATCGGTCGGGCTGCGCGCGAGGGTAGCCACCGTCGCGGTCAGTTTCGGGCAAGTATAGCCGTCGGACGGAATATCTCCGGCGAACTGTTTGAGACGCTGATTGTCGCCGCTGTCGGTGTCATCTGCGGCCGCGTCGGGAGCCGGGGCGGGGGTTGGGGCGGCGCTACCGACCAGGCTGAAGTCGCTGAGAAAATCGGCGTAATGTCGCCGGCTCAGCTCCTTCCACAGCAGCGTGAAAGCGGCGCTGGCGCGTTCCTTCTCGTCACGCCCACCGCCACGGGCCAGCGAGCGCAACAGGGCCTGGCTGGCGTCGTGCTGCAACAGGATGGTACGCTGATCGGGCTCGGTGAGCGGCGAGCCCGGCGCAAAGGCGGCGGCGATATGCCCGCTGCGCTCGAAATTGCGCGCCAGCGCCAATTCCACCAGCGGTCGCTGATACAGCGCGTTGGCGCCGGCCAGCATGCCGCGCCAATAGGCCGCTTCGCCGCTATCGTGCAAATCGGCCAGCGTCATACCGTGCAGGACTTGCCCGCTGAAGTCGAGCGGGCGGTAGGCAGCCTGGCTCGCCCCGGCCGGCGCCAGTTTCAGCACCGCCTGTGCATCATGGTCGAGATAATAGGCGTGGGCCGCCTGCAGAAATGCGTAGACCTCGGGCCTGCCAGCGAAATGCGCCTGCTGCGCGGCGAACTCGGCGGGGGGCAGCAGCGGCGCCGAGTGCGTGCCATCGTCCGCCACGACCGAGCGCATCCGCATCAGGTCGAGCGTGGCCAGGAGCAGCGGTGTATCGACCTTTTGATTCGCGCCCGCCGCAGTGAGCAGCTTGGCATCGATCTCTTCGATCAGGGCGATAATCTCGGGCGAATTCGCCGGGGTCTGCGTCAGCAAAGCTTCATAAGCGCGGCCCAGCCCGGCCTGGTCGTCCGCCAGCCATAGCGCGCGACGCTCCAGCCCCTTTGCCGAGGCCGCGTAGCTTCCGCGCGGCCAGCCATGCAGATAGGTGGCGATCGCCGCGCCGGCGCGGGTCGCGGCGGCGTGATCGGCCTGGGCGGGGCCGACAAAATCGCCGTATTTGTCGTAGTCGTTAGCAATCGCCGCGCCCAGCTCGACGCGGATGATCATATAGGCGGAGGTTTCGGCGACCCAGCGTTGCCGGGCATGGACCAGTGGCGTCAGGAGGCCGCGCGCCTTGTCCCAATCGCCGCGGTAGAAGGCATCGATCGCTTCGAGGTAGCCGAGAAAAGCCTGGCCGGAGCTACTGGCGATGCCCATGGGCCATGCGGCCCCGCTGGGCGTCGCCGGGGTGGCGCTGCAGTTCGGATTGAGATTGGCGCGGGCCTTGGTCAGGGCGTCACGCTCAGCCGTCGGCAGGCTGTGATCTGTGGTCAAGGCCGCGGCGAAGGCTTGAGCGCCGTCGGCGGCACTGTCGCACCGTGAACCATTGCGGGTGTCGTCAACGCTGTCGCCATCGGTTTTCGGCTTGGGGAAGTACGTGTCACCGATCCCGGCCCATGACACGAAGCTATGCTCGAAATCGCGTTCCTCGAACTCGTGTGCGGGGTAGGAGATTCCCGCCTCGGCGACGGTGGCGCGCGAACGCCATAGCAGAAACAGATTGAGGCGGCTGTCGTTGCCGGGCGTCAGCGCGATACGACCGGCGCAATCGTAGGAAGGGCTGGCCAGCTTCCACGCCGGATAGCAGCTGTCATCCCCGCTGGCCCGGACTGGTCCGCCGACGAAGAATAGGCCCATTGTTCCAACCAACAGGCCCAGCGCAGCGCTGCCATATCTCATGACCACCCCCGTGCGATCAGCATATGATCCGTGTGGAGGCTAGGCCCGCGATACAGGACTGTGCAAGCCCAAAGCGCGATGCGATTCAATCGTAGACGATCCGCACTTTCGCCGCGGCTTTAGCAGCGATCCGGCGGGCGGCGTCGGTATTTTCCGCCCGGGCCAGGCTGACCGCCATGCGGCGATAAGGGCGTGCAGTGGGCTTGGCGAAGATGCGCAGATCGACCGCGCCACCGCCCACGCTGAGCGCTTCGGCCAGGCCCTCATAGCGCAATCCGTTAGCGTTGCGATCGGCCAGGAAAACGGCCGAGGCGGATGGCCCATGCAGCGTAATCTCCGGGATCGGCAGGCCCAGGATCGCGCGCGCATGCAGATCGAACTCGTTCAGATCCTGCGAGATCAGCGTCACCATGCCGGTGTCATGCGGGCGCGGCGACAATTCGGAGAAGATCACCTCCTCGCCTTTCACGAAGAATTCGACGCCGAACAGCCCATAGCCGCCGAGATCCTCGACCACCTTGCGCGCCATGTCCTGCGCGCTGGCGATAGCGGTAGGTGTCATCGCGGCGGGCTGCCAGCTTTCCTGATAATCGCCGCGCTCCTGCCTATGGCCGATGGGTGGACAGAAATGCACGCCATCGCGGGCGCGGATGGTCAGCAGGGTGATCTCATAATCGAAGGCGACGAATTCCTCCACGATGACCCGGCGGCGGTCGCCGCGCATATTGCGGACCGCATGGTCCCAGGCAGCGTCCAGCCCGCCCTCTTCCTGCACGGTGCTTTGCCCCTTGCCCGAGGAGGACATCACCGGCTTGATCACGCAGGGAAAGCCGGTGTGCATGGCGCCGGCGCGCACCTCCGCCAGGCTTTCGGCATAGCGATAGCGCGAGGTGCGCAGACCCAGATCGACCGCCGCCACTTCGCGGATGCGGTCGCGGTTCATCGTCATGATCGTCGCGCGGGCGGAGGGTACGACGGTGACGCCCTCAGCCTCGACCTCGGCCAGAACCTCGGTGCGGATCGCCTCGATTTCCGGCACGACGAAATCGGGCTGATGTTTGGCGATGGCGGCGCGCAGCAGCTCTGCGTCGAGCATCGAGAATACCTCAAAGCCATCGGCCATCTGCATGGCCGGCGCGTCCTCATAGGCGTCGCAGGCGATGACCTGGCAGCCGAGCCGCTTGGCGGAGATCACGAACTCCCGACCCAACTCGCCCGAGCCCAACAGCAATATCTTCGCCGTAAACGTCATGGCTCTCGTCCCATCCATGTTGCGCCAGCTGCGGCCCTAACCGCAGTTTCGTCGCGGC
>JAMFSI010000054.1 GCA_026225215.1 Sphingomonas palustris
ATTTGGGCTTGCCGGATCGCGACGACGTCAAGGTCGGCGTGATCACCTACAAGCTCGCAGCCCACGCCGCCGATCTCGCCAAGGGGCATCCCGCCGCCCGCCTGCGCGACGACGCGCTGAGCCGCGCGCGTTTCGACTTCCGCTGGCGCGACCAGTTCAACCTCTCGCTCGACCCCGAAACCGCCGAACAATACCACGACCAGACGCTCCCCGCAGAAGGCGCCAAGACGGCGCATTTCTGCTCGATGTGCGGGCCTAAGTTCTGCAGCATGAAGATCACCCAGGAAGTGCGTGATTTTGCTGCCAAGCAGAACGCGGGCGTGGAGAGCTTCGTTGCGGTTGAGGACGCTGAGGCGGGCATGGCCGAGATGTCGGAGAAGTTTAAGGACCAGGGCAGCGAGATTTATCTGCCGGCGAATTGAGGTAGCATCTCAAACCTGATGCCAGAATGTCAATCGTCAAGCGACGCTTGACATTCTGGCATCATCACGCTAGATATTTTCCATGGAAATCGAGAGCATCGGGCACAAAGGCCTGCGGCGATTCTTCGAAACGGGGAACGCCAAGGGTCTGGTTGGCGATGTCACTCGATTGCGCAAGATGCTGGCCTATATCGATTCAGCGGAAAGCTTTGACGAACTGACCTCGCCCCCGAATTTCGGCCTGCATAGACTGACGGGAGATCGCAGCGAAAGCTGGTCAATGACGGTAACACGGAATTGGCGCCTGACATTTCGGATCAACGATGATGGCAGTCTGATCGATCTGGATCTGGAGGATTACCATGGCTCTTAAAATGCACCCGTCGCTCACGGTTCATGTCGGCGACTGGCTGAAGACCGAGATTGTCGAACCGACCGGCGTCAGCGTGACGGCGCTTGCCGAACATTTCGGCGTATCTCGCCAAGCGCTGAGCAATTTGCTTAACGGCCATGCCAGCCTGTCCGCCGACATGGCGATCAGGTTCGAGAAAGCCTTCGCAGTAAAAGCAGATACGTTGCTGCGTATGCAGACTAGTTACGAACTCGCTCAGGCGCGAGCGCATGAGCGTGATATCAAGGTCGAAAGATTCGACCGGGCTGCCTAAAGCGACCACCTGTAAACGGCACTTATCGAATAGCGTCCACCCTGCGCCGAAACGGCCAGTCGATCACATCGCCAACCCATAGCGCCCACCACACCAGCACCGGTTGCAGCAGGAAGCGTGGAGCGTGGTACCACCAGCTGAGGTGCGTGCCGCCAATCGGGATGTCGTTGAGCGCCTGGTTCACATTCGCCGGAAACACGCAGACCGCATAAAGCGCAAGGCCAATCCCCGCCGCTTTGCGTAACCTTGGCACCAGCACCAGCGCCAATGCGCCCGCGATCTCGGCCTTGCCCGTGAGCGCGATCACCAGCGGAATATCGGGCACCCAATGCGGGGTGATGGCGATGAAATCGCCTGGCGAGCGCAAGTGAATGATCCCGGCAGTGAAGTAGAACAACGCCAGCACCCGGCGCATGAGCAGGCGAACGGGGGAAGTTTTGGTGATCATGCGGCCCTAGGTCGTCCTTCATAGAGGCAACGGCAAGCCCTCAATGCGAGCCGGACATATTGGTTGCGACGGCTTCTTCCTGCTCCCGCCCGCTTGCGGGAGGGGTTGGGGGTGGGCACTTCTATCTGGTAACATCTGCACCCGATGGAGATGGGAGGCGTCGCGGTTGAGACTGTCGTGGTGCCCTACGTGGAGCGCAGATGCCCACCCCCAGCCCCTCCCGCAAGCGGGCGGGGAGTTTCCGTTGCGCCTTTCATCCCCGCTCGGTGTTAACCCTGGTGCAACATCATCTCCGCACCTTTTTCGGCGATCATCATCACCGGGGCATTGGTATTGCCCGAAGTGATCCTGGGCATCACCGAGGCGTCGATTACCCGCAGCCCGCCGACCCCGCGCACCCGCAATTGCGGATCGACCACCGCTTCTTCGCCCACGCCCATCGCCGCGGTGCCAACGGGGTGGAAGATGGTCGTACCGATCGCGCCCGCCGCCGCGATAAGTTCTTCCTCGCTGGCGTATTCGGGCCCAGGGCGCGCTTCGGCGGGGTGGTAGCGCGACAATGCCGGCTGAGCGACGATCCGGCGAGTGATGCGGATCGCCTCTGCTGCGGTGTGGCGATCGGCCTCAGCGGAGAGGTAGTTCGGCTGGATCGCCGGCGCGGCGGCGGGATCGGCAGTAGTGATCGCGGTGCGGCCCCGGCTGTGCGGGCGCAGGTTGCAGACACTGGCGGTGAAAGCGGCAAAAGGGTCGAGCGCACCGCCGAAGGCTTCGAGGCTGAGCGGCTGGACGTGGTATTCGAGATCGGGAGTGGCGAGGCTGGAATCGCTTTTGACGAACATCCCCAACTGGCTCGGTGCCATCGCCATCGGGCCCGTTCGGCGCAGCATATATTCGAGGCCAATCAACCCCTTGCCCAGCCAATTTGCAGCGCGCTGGTTCAGCGTGGATACCCCCGACACACGATAGGCGCAGCGCAATTGCAAATGGTCCTGCAGATTGCCGCCCACGCCGGGCAAGTGCGCGACCGAAGCGATCCCCAGCCCCGCCAGCCGCGCCGCATCGCCCACTCCTGAGCGTTCGAGGATCGCGGGCGAACCAATCGCGCCCGCCGACAGCACCACCTCGCTTCGCGCGCGCGCCATGCGCTCTTCGCCGTTCGCCCGCCAGCGGATGCCCACCGCGCGGCCTTCCTCGACCATCACCTTATCGACCAGCGCACCGGTCTCGATCTTCAGATTGGCGCGTCCCCTCACCGGCTTGAGAAAGGCATCCGCCGCACTCCAGCGCCAACCGCGCCGCTGCGTCACGTCGAACAGCGCCGAGCCGAAATTGTCACCGCGATTGAAATCACCGATCACGGGAACGCCGTACTGCTCCGCCGCCGCCTGGAAGGCCTCGAGAATATCCCAGCGCAGCCGCTGGCGCTCCACTCGAATTTCGCCGCCCTTGCCGTGCAGCCCGTCATTGCCCGGCTCACCGGCGGCATAATGGTCCTCGGCCTTGGTGAAATAGGGCAGCACATCGTCCCAACCCCAGCCAGGATTGCCTGCCTGCCGCCAGCCGTCATAGTCCGCCGCTTGCCCGCGCATATAGATCATGCCGTTGATCGACGAACTGCCGCCCAGCACCCGCCCGCGCGGGTAAGCCAGCGCGCGGCCATTCAAGCCGGCCTCCGCCTCGGTCTTCCAACACCAGTCGGTGCGCGGATTGCCGATGCAATAAAGATAACCGACCGGCACGCGAATCCAGATGTAATTGTCGCGCCCGCCCGCCTCCAGCAGCAGTACGCGGTGGCGCGGATCGGCGCTGAGGCGATTGGCCAGCACACAACCGGCGCTGCCGCCGCCCACTACGATAAAATCGAATTCGCCGATCGCCTGCATTGCTTTACCCGCAACACCAAGCCTCGGCGCAGGGCAAGCTCTTTGTCGAAGGCTGATTGGAAATGTGCTAGATTTGCTGAACTTCGTTTTGGATAGTCTGTGCCGTCCCGCTCCCCCGGGTTGGTACCACCCGTTGAAGGTACCCTGTGGGTGGTTGGGCCGGGGGAGCGGGCTGGTACCGACTTCGAAATTAGCGGAGCTAATTTCGAAGTCGGTACCTCACACATCAGACCATGGAACACCTGTTTTAGCCAAAGCGTTGCGACAAAATGATACTACGCTTCAACGCGCATGACCCTCGACTCGTCGGGGAAGCGCAGCCATCCTGGCATTCAAGGCTGGACACGGCCCGCGAATTGCTTTCCGCGCTTCGTTAGCCTCCAAGAGTTTTTCATGCCCAACGAACGCGTATCCCGTCCTGTTTTTTTCCTGGCCCTTGCTTTTACTCTGGTGATGGCACTCCTGCCCAAGCCACCATCGTTGCCGATCGATCGATTTGGCGATAAGTTCGAGCATATGCTGGCTTTTTCGGTGCTCACCGTACTGGCGCGCTATAGCTCCCGGCGCGCTTCGTCGTGGCGGCTGCTCGAGCATCTCTCATTCCTCGGCGCCTTGATCGAAGTGTTCCAGTCGATCCCCGCGCTGCACCGTGACTGCGATCCGCGCGACTGGGCGGCAGACACGATCGCGATCGGGATCACGCTGCTGTTGATGCGGTGGCTGGGCCCTCGTCTGGGCTTCAACCGGCCCATCATCACCGAAACGCATGGCTGAGGTTGCTTTCTCTCCCGCGGCGCACGCGCCGCTGACGCGCTCGCAGCGCATGGTCATCGCCGCGACTTATCTCGGCTGGACGCTCGACGCATTCGACTTCTTCCTGATGGTGTTCCTGCAAAAGGCGATCAGCGAGGCCTTCGGCACCTCGATCAGTGCAGTCTCCGAAGCGCTGTTCCTCACCCTGGCGACGCGTCCGCTCGGCGCGCTGGTGTTCGGCTGGCTGGCCGACCGGGTCGGCCGGCGCCCGGTGCTGATGGCGGTGGTGCTGATGTTCTCGGCGTTTTCGGCGCTGTCGGGCCTCGCCCGATCGCTCAGCGAATTGCTGCTGATCCGCGCTGCCTTCGGCTTCGCCATGGGCGGGGAATGGGGCATCGGCGCCAGCCTGGCGATGGAGAGCATTCCGGCACATCTGCGCGGGCGGGTCTCGGGCCTGCTACAAGCGGGTTATCCCTCGGGCTATCTGCTCGCCAGCGCCGCCTTCTATCTGCTGTTCGACCGGATCGGCTGGCGCGGCATGTTCTTCCTCGGGCTGGCCCCGGCGCTGCTGGTCGCGGTGATCCGCATGCATGTCGATGAAAGTCCAAGCTTCACCGCCGCCAGCGCGCAGCCGCGTGTTGCGCTGCTGCCGACGCTGGCGCAGCATTGGAAACTGGCGCTGTATCTGATCGTGCTGATGACCGCCTTCAACTTCTTCAGCCATGGCACGCAAGACCAATATCCCACCTTCCTCCAAAAGCAGCACGGCTATGGCACACAGCTGACCGGCGCCATCGCCATAGTCATGAATGTCGGGGCCATAGTCGGCGCCTTCATCGTCGGCAGTGCCTCCGAACGGATCGGGCGACGCCGGGCGATCATCATCGCCAGCCTCTGTGCGCTGCCGATCATTCCGTTGTGGGCCTATGCCAATACGCCGCTGCTGCTAGCGCTGGGCGCCTTTCTCATGCAAGCGGCGGTGCAAGGCGCCTGGGCGGTGGTGCCCGTCTATCTCAGCGAATTGTCCCCCGCCAATCTGCGAGCGATGTTCCCCGGCTTCGTCTATCAGCTCGGCAATCTTATCGCCTCGCGCAATGCCGTGATCCAGGCCCGGATCGCCGAAGACCACCATGGCAATTTCAGCCTCGCACTGGCCAGCGTCGCCGGGATCACCGCCGTAATATTGGCATTGTGGAGCAGCTTCGGACCAGAGCGGCGCGGCGAAGAACTGTAGCTCCATTAGGCATCTAGTGATCTACTGCCGCGCCAGTCTCGTATTGTTGGCATGAATTCAGCGCTTGCACCTTACCGGTTCATACCGTTAGCGCCCTTTCCGGGATACCGCAGGCCTGTTGGTCGGCGGCTCTACGGGAAGCGCAAGCCTATGCCGAAACCCAGCGATACGGGGCCCGTGGAAATCGGGCAGCTTATGTCGCGCATCGCGGCAGGCGATCGCGCCGCTTTTGCGGCGTTGTTCCAACTCGCCGCGCCGCGCGTGAAGGCCTATCTGGTGCGGCTCGGTTCATCTTCCGCCGCTGCCGAGGAATTGACTCAAGACGTATTCCTCACCGTCTGGCGCAAGGCGGATCGCTTCGATCCGGCCAAGGCCGGGGTGATGACCTGGATCTTCGTCATCGCGCGAAATCGCCGTATCGATGGCCTGCGCCGCGAAGCGAGCACCGTTACCTATGGCACCACCCCACCCGAAGCCGCCGACGATGACGCTCCTTCCGCGCATGATCAGGCTGCCACGACCCAGAGCGAACAGCGCGTGCGCCAGGCTATCACCCAGCTGCCGCCCGACCAGCAGGCGGTGATCTCGCTCTCCTATTGGGATGAAGCCGCGCATGCGGCCATCGCCCAGACCCTCAACATCCCGCTGGGTACGGTAAAATCACGGCTCCGGCTGGCACTGATGCGGCTGCGCGCCGTCATGGAAGATTTGTAATGATCCAATTTCCGCCCGCCGATCCCCGCTCGGTGCCCAACCACCACCCCGCGCTCGATACGCTGACAGAATATGCCGCTGGCCAATTACGCGCTGGCTTCGATCTGGTGGTGGCGACGCATCTGCGCGGTTGTGCGCGCTGCCGCAGCGAAGTCGCAGCACTCGAAACCCTCGGCGGCAGCCTGCTCAACACGATCGCCCCCGCCCCCCTCAATGCCAACGCGCTGGCCGCCACCCTGGCCCGGCTCGACGAGCCAGCGCCGCCACCCCCTGCCCGCAATCTGGACCAATTGCTGGCGGGCGCGCGGCGGCGCTGGATAGTGCCCGGCATCTGGGTCGCCCCGATCGATACCCCGCACGATCCCGATGACCGCGTCTTCCTGCTCCGCGTCGGCCCCGGCGCTTCGACCGCGCACCATCGCCACAGTGGCGCCGAAATGACCCAAGTGCTGTCGGGCGCGCTCAGCGATGGCGGCATAATCTACCAGGCCGGCGATATGGTCGAACTGGCGGGCGATGATGCGCATCACCCAAAAGTCGCCGGCGACCAGCCCTGCATCTGCCTGTTCGCCACGCAGGGACGGCTGAAGCCGACGACGCTGGCCGGGCGTATTGCCTTTGCGCTGGCGGGGGTTTGACTTGGGCCGTTTACCCGCTGCGATCGTGGCGGGCCAGGCACCGGGTAGTAGCGTCATGACAAAAGTTCGAGCTTTTCAGCCAGAGTAACGGCCATCGCCCGGCTCACCACGCCGAGCTTTCGGTAAATGTTCTTCAAGTGAAATTTGACGGCATTCTCATTCAGATCGAGACTGCGGGCGATCACCTTATTGGCAACGTTGCGCGACAGTTCCTTGAGAATATCGCGTTCCCGCCGGGTCAGCGTGCTCAGTAGCCGCGCTTTCTCGTCGCTTCGCGTGAGCGCTCCAAAACTCGCCAGCAACTCGGCCACGAAGTCGAGGTTGGGGCTGGATATGGTGTTCGCGCCTTTGCGCCTGACCGCTTCACGCAGCAACTCGGCCATCGGCGGGCCTTCGTCCAGGAAAAGGCGCTGAAAGCCTTCACTTCGCGCACGGTCGAGAACACCGATCAGCGCTGTGGCGGCCGCTTCCGGTTGCTCCAGGATACGTAGTGCGAGCGCGCGCAGCACATCCGCGCGTAGAGCGGAACGAAAATGCCCCAAAGCCCCCGCCTCTGCGGCCAGCGCCTCCAGCATAGCCAAACCCGCCGCGGTTGAGCCGTCGGCAAGCGCGATCCTGGCCCGGGCGATGGCAATTTCGTCAGCCTCGACCCAGCTCAGCTTGGTTCCCAGCAATTGACCCTGTTCCGCCTTCGCGAGCCAAGCGCGAGCCTCATCTGAACGGCCGGAACGGCTGAGGATCGCGGCGCGGCGCGCCATCAGAAAACGACCGACCGTTGGCAGCTTGCGGGCTATCATCAGCTCCATGCCTCGATCGAGCGCCAGCTCGGCACCGGCGACGTCACCGCGCGCTGAAGCCAGCAGCGCGGCGGTGCCATAGCCGCTGGCAAGCACTTCCGGCCACCCCTCGGATACCGCGATGATCGCCAGGTTTTCGTTCAACAGTTCGGTCGCCTTAGTGACATTATTCCGCTCGTAATCGACCTCGGCCATCAGCGTCTGCGCGATCGCCCACAGACCGGTATCGCCGCCGAATTGACCGAAGATCAGTTCCTCGGCGATCTGCAAGGCATGAGCGGCAGCGGCGAGGGTGCCTTGCGCCAGGCTAACGGCAGCGAGGTGAAAGTTCATGAACAGGCAGCCATATAGGTTGGCCGCGTCCCGGTAATAGCCGAGCGCCTTGTGCACACAGCGCTCGGCGCCGGCGATGTCGCCCCATCGCAGGAAAAGCAGGCACAGCATGTTGTTTAGCAACCCGCTCAGCCAGGGATCGGTATCGCGATTGGCGACGCTCATGGCGTCGAGAGCGGTATAGTCGTCAGCCGCCAGCAGATTATCCCCATAACCGGCTCGCAGCATTTCGACGATCAGCAGATCGTTGCGAAAAGCCTCGCTGTCGAGCGTCTCGAGGCCGAGTTCGACCATCCTGCGAACGCTTTCCAGCGCGGCGTCGCCAGCTTGAAGTTTGCCTTCCTTGAAACGCACGAGCGCACGCGCCAGACGCAGGCGTCCCGAGGCGTCGATCTCCGCCGGGCTCAGCAGCGCGAAGAGCGACTGGACGCGCGATATACCTTCTTCCAGGCACAAGCGCACGCATCCGGCTTCCTCCACCAGTCGCACTGCACGGGCGTGATCGCCCCCGGCGCGGGCGTGGCGAACTGCCTCCAGGAGTAATCCACGGCTCTCGAACCATCGCGAGGCCGCCTGCTGAAGCGTGCGTTGCCTGGCCTCCCCAAGCCGGCCTCGCCGCGAGGCGAGGAATTCGAAAACCAGATGATGGTGCCGAAACCACACGCGCTCATGGTCGATGGGAAACAGCAGGACGTTGCGGCGCTTCAACTCCTCCATCAGCAGCATCGAATCCGATGCGCCCCGAGCGGCATTGGCCAGTTCGGACCCGAACTGATCGAATAGGGACGTCTCGATGAGAAAAATCTGCAAGCGTTCCGGCAGCTCGGCGAACACCTGTGTTGCCAGATAATCAGCCATGTCGTCGACCGAACCGGAAAACGATCGCAGCAAGCCATGCGCCTCCGGATGCTCGCGGGCCCAAAGTCCGGCAAGCTGCAGCGCGATCGGCCAACCTTCGGTGTGCGCCGCCAGCGCGGTGATGTCCGCGTCGCTGACGTGCGACCGCAGAAGATCGAACGCCTCGTCCAGAGAGAAGCGGAGTTGGGCGGCGTCGAACTCCCGAACCTGACCTTGCGCGCGCAGAGCTGGCAGAGCCAGAGCAGGTCGCAAGCGGCTGGCGACCACCACATGGAGGTTTTCCGGCATCCGCCGGATCAACAGGTCGAGCAAATCGTCCGTCTCCGCCGACTGGGCCAGGTGGTAATCATCCAGAATGAGCACCAAAGCGCCTGCGATCCGATCGAGTTCATTGAGGAGAGCGCCGAGCGCGAGACGAGGCCCGGAGGTTTCGATGGAACGACGGGACGTCGTGGCCAATTCGCCCATTTCGACGCCGGCGGCGGCGACAGCGTGGATCAGGCTGGACAGGAATTCGGCGGCGATGCGGCTGTCATGATCAAGGGTCAGCCACACCGCCTTCATGCCGCGGCTACCCCGGCTGTTACACCATTGCCCCAGGAGCGTAGTCTTGCCGTAGCCTGCAGGCGCCTGAAGCAGCACTAACCTGCGCTGCAAGGCTTCATCCAGGCCGGCCAGCAGCGCGGGGCGGTGAACGAGATGCACCAATTGCTGGGGCGGATGAAACCGGAACGAGCCGGTTTGCATCGCCGCTTCGAGCCGCGTTTCGTCCGCTGGCGCCGATACCGGCTCAAGTCCCTGCGGGGCCGATCCCGAAACTGACGGCTCTTGCCTAAGCATAATCTCGTTTAAGCACCGCCCGTTAGCCAGTCATAGTGGCAGAGCATCTTAAATTCGAGATTAGTCAAACATTTTGGCGGTCACACCTCAACGAAGTGCAACCGATATTGTTCCACGGCTACGGCCTGCGGTCGCTAACCGCCTCTTCGGGCGATGCTTTAAAGCGGCAAGGTCAGCGCGGACCCTTCATGCCCTTCGCGCATTGGGAGAGAAATTTCTGGCGCGGCTTGCCATGCAAGCCCTTGGCGTTCGCCTCCTTGGAGCATTCCGACGAGGTTTTAGCCTGAACCATCGCCATGGGCGCGAATGCGATCGACGTCGCCAGGCTGATGAGAGCCAATTTCTTGAACATGGTTGGGGTACTTTCTAACAATTAGCTGGAATTGAGTGGCACGCTCGTTGCCGTAGCCTCGGCCGCCTCGTCACCACATGCCGCCGGGGTCGCGGAAGGCATAGAGGCTGACGGCGAGCAAGGCGACGGCGTCTCGCTCGGCACCCGGAGCCTTGGGCAGATAGAAGATCGGCTGGCCCATGTCGGTGATCTGATACCCGCCGACCAGGACGCCATCCTCACGCGTGATCGCATAACCCACCGCATGGGCACCCAGGAAAGCTATCCCGGAAATATGTTGCGTCGCCGCGCGCAGATGAATGTCGCCATAGCTGAAGGCGCCCACCCTTTGGGGTTCTAGCACGCCACCGATAAGGCCGCCGCCGTGGGCCTCGACCAAGTCCAATTCCGTTCCCGGCGGGACGCCGCCAGCATAGCTGCATACGTAGTTGAGAGCGTTGCGCACGACCGGGACGAACGCCAGATTGATCCCACCCTGGCCGCCTTTGCAATTGCCGGTCACCGGCTGGTCGGTACTCGGCAGCTTTAGGTCGAAGTTAGCCGTAGCGCTGTTGGCATGGAAAAACCCAAACCCGCCAAAGGAGCCGCCGACCGACTTGGCGGACCCCGTGTACTCGCCAACCGAGAAACCCGGACGCAACAGGCTGGAGCCCTTCCGTCCGGAAAGCGGCAATTTATCGGTCGCCGCCGCCAACCGGTCCGCAAGGGAGGGCTGCGGGGCGTCTTGAGCCGATGCAGCGGCCCCTGCGAGCGTGATCGCAGCAACAGTGGTAATGGCCCAGACGGGCCGGAAGGAATACGCCATGGTCAGGAGTCCGGGTCCGGAGGAAATGGTGCGATCTGGCCGCCCCCGCCCGTGCAGGCGCAATATCGGGGGCGGCATAGATCAAAACGACGGATGTTATTGATGAATGATCCAGGTCTGCCCCGGATAACCGTGACAAGCGTTCAAATTCAATTCGGTATTGCCGGTGTTTGGCTGAATCCCTAAACATACCCCCGACCCAAGGAGTTGGCTGGTGACCGTGTAAGTGTCGGGCTGATCCGTTGGGGTGAGCAGCCATTCCTGGTTCTTCACACTGGCGCATGCCGCAATTTTTACCGTGCTGGTGTCGGCTGCAGCCACTCCCAGACAACTGCCGGGGCCCGTCCGTTGGCTCTGAAAGCGAACGAAACCATGTTCGTTGGGAACGCTGACTGCCCAGTTTTGGGCCGGATAACCGGCGCATTTCGCCATGAACGGATGGCTGAGATCGTTTTCCTTTATGCCCAGGCACTTATCCGGCACCGAGGTCGCGTTAAAGATGCGGCTTGGATAGCTTTGGGCCTGCGCCGTCGAACTCAGCGCCAGAGCACCGGCCAGTGAGACCAGCGGAATAAGTATCTTGATCATGGAAGTTCCCCTCAACACCCGTAGGTCGCGCAAGCTATAGCCAGCTTTGCGCCTACGTCGGCCGCGTTTTAGGGTAGGCTGGAGAGTTATAAGGGTAGCGCGACGAATAGATCCGGGTACCAAATTGGCCTATCAGAACTCGGCCCCGCTATTGGGAGAGAGCCTGAAATAGATCGCCAGGCCTGAATCGGCCTCATTTCGCCCGATCTTTACGCAAATCATACGGCAATCGCCGGCTTCCCGTCTCGAATTCAAACGCCGGACACGCCTAATGCGCTGTTGCGACGCGCAGACCAGCGCTCGTGCCGCGTCGCCGCTTCAAGCTGCGGCTTACTCCAAAATGGAGCCTCTCAAATGCAGGACATCCTGTGGATCGCACTCGCAGCCGGACTGCTGGCCGCGACGCTCGCCTACTTCCGCCTTTGCGATCAAGCTTAAGGACATATCCATGACGATCGACCTCTGGCTGGCGGCGATCACCGCGCTCGGCCTTCTCATCTATCTCGTGGCGGTGCTGCTGCACCCCGAGCGGTTCTGAGGGAGACAGACAATGACCGTGCAAGGTTGGCTGCTTATCCTCGTCTTTACCGGGCTGGTCATCGCCATGACCAAGCCCTTCGGCATGGCGCTCTTCGCGACGATGGAGGGCCGACGAACCTGGCTGCATCCCGTACTGGGACCGATCGAGCGGGGCTTCTACTCGGCGAGTGGTATCGATCCCCACGCCGAACAGGGATGGCGTCGGTACGGCGTCCACATGCTGCTGTTCAACTTCGCCGGCTTCCTGCTGACTTACGCGATCCTGCGATTGCAGAATTTCCTGCCGCTCAACCCCTTGGGCTTTCCAGCCCTGCCGCCGCATCTGGCGTGGAACACCGCGGTCAGCTTCACCACCAACACCAACTGGCAGAGCTATAGCGGCGAATCGACCATGTCCGAGTTCAGCCAGATGGTCGGGCTGACGATTCACAATTTCACCTCCGCCGCGACCGGTATCGCCCTTGCCTTTGCCATAATCCGCGGTTTCTCGCGGAAAGAGACGAGCGGGCTGGGCAATTTCTGGGCGGACATCACCCGCGTCACGCTCTACATTCTTGTTCCCGCCTGTCTCGTCTACGCATTGATCCTGCTGGCTTCCGGCGTGCCCCAGACCTTCACCGGTTCAGTCGTCGCCACCACGCTGGAGGGCGCCAAGCAGACGATCGTGCTGGGCCCGGTAGCCAGCCAGGAAGCGATCAAGATGGTCGGCACCAATGGTGGCGGCATCTTCAATGCCAACTCGGCGCATCCGTTCGAGAACCCGAGTGCTTTGATCAACCTGCTGCAGATGCTGTCGATCTTCTCCCTGGGTGCCGGGCTGACCTGGTGCTTCGGCAAGGCCGTCGGCAATACCAAACAGGGCTGGGCGATCTTCACCGCCATGCTCGTGCTGTTCCTCGCCGGCACTACGGCCATCTATGCCGCCGAGGGGGCGGGCAATCCGATCCATCACGCGCTCGGCATCGCCGGCGGCAATATGGAGGGCAAGGAGGTCCGCTTCGGCATCGCCGCATCGAGCCTGTTCGCCAATGTCACCACCGATGCCTCCTGCGGCGCGGTCAACGCGATGCATGACAGCTTCACCGCGCTCGGCGGCCTGATCCCGATCTTCAACATGCAGCTCGGCGAGATCATCTTCGGCGGCGTCGGCTCGGGCCTCTATGGCATGCTGCTGTTCGTCATCCTCAGCGTATTCGTCGCGGGGCTCATGGTCGGGCGGACACCCGAATATGTCGGCAAGAAGATCGAAGGTCGCGAGGTCAAGCTCGCGGTGCTCGCCATCGCCGTGCTGCCGTTGATCATCCTCGGTTTCACCGGGATTGCAGCGATCAGCAAGGCCGGTCTGGCAGGCTTGAATAATGCCGGACCTCACGGCTTCTCGGAGATACTCTATGCCTTCACCTCGGCGGTTGCCAATAATGGCAGCGCGTTTGCCGGGCTGACCGCGAGCACGCCCTTCTATGATGGGTTGCTCGGGGTGGCGATGTGGCTGGGGCGGTTTTTCGTCATCGTACCGATGCTCGCCATTGCCGGCAGCCTCGCCTCCAAGCGCATCGTACCGGCTTCGGCAGGCTCGTTCCCGACAACCGGGCCCTTGTGGATCTCGCTGCTGATCGGGGTGATCCTGATCCTGGGCGGCCTCACTTTCCTGCCCTCGCTCGCCCTTGGCCCCATCGCCGATCACCTCGCGATGATCCACGGCCAGTTGTTCTAATGTCTGATCCGAAACCTCGTTTCGGATAGTCGGTGCCGGCCCGTTCACCCGGGTTGGTACCACCCCGAGGGTCCATCGACGGGTGGTTCCAACCCGAGGCGCAAGCCGGGTCGGCACCGACTTCGAAATTCGCCCTTTTCGCGATTTTCGTATCAACCTTTTAAGGAGCACATATCATGGCTCGCGCCGCCTCTTCGATATTCACTGCGGAGCTGATGTTCCCGGCGATCAGGGATTCATTCGTCAAGCTCGACCCAAGGACACTGATCCGCAATCCGGTGATGTTCGTCACCGCCGTCGTCGCCATGCTGGTCACGATCATGCTGGTGACCGGCATCGGCGGCGGCACCATCGCCTTCAAGGGTCAGCTGGTGTTCTGGCTGTGGCTGACGGTGCTGTTCGGCAATTTCGCCGAGGCCCTGGCTGAGGGTCGCGGCAAGGCTCAGGCTGCCTCGCTTCGCGCCACCAAGGGCGAACTGACCGGCAAGCTGATCACCGCCAAAGGCACCGAGAATGTCGCTGCCGCTGCGCTCAAGGTCGGCGATGTCGTCCTCGTCGAGATCAACGATCTGATCCCGGCCGATGGCGAGGTCGTCGAAGGCGTGGCGTCGGTCAACGAAGCGGCAATCACCGGCGAAAGTGCGCCGGTGATCCGCGAAGCTGGCGGCGACCGCTCGGCAGTGACCGCCGGCACCCGCGTGGTCTCGGACTGGCTGAAAGTCCGCGTCACTGCGGGCCCGGGCCAAGGTTTCCTCGATCGCATGATCGCCCTGGTCGAAGGCGCCGAACGCCAGAAGACCCCCAATGAGATCGCGCTGACCATTCTCCTTGTCGGCCTGACCATCATCTTCCTGATCGCGGTCGGCACCATCCCGATGTTCGCTCATTATGCCGGCGGCATCGTCCCGATCGCGATCCTTTCGGCGCTATTGATCACGCTCATCCCAACCACGATCGCCGCGCTGCTCTCGGCGATCGGCATCGCCGGTATGGATCGGCTGGTGCGCTTCAACGTGCTCGCCAAATCGGGCCGTGCGGTCGAGGCAGCGGGTGACATCGACGTGCTGTTGCTCGACAAGACCGGCACGATCACGATCGGCGACCGTCAGGCGAGCGAATTCCGTCCGGTGCCAGGCGTAACCGCAGCCGAACTCGCCGAAGCGGCACTGATCGCCAGCCTTGCCGACGAAACACCTGAAGGCCGCTCGATCGTCGTGCTGGCGCGTGACAAGTTCGACGTGACGACGGCCAGTCTCCCAGACGGCGCCGAGATCATCCCGTTTACGGCGCAGACCCGCATCTCGGGCGTAAAATTCGGCTACACGCTGATCCAGAAAGGCGCGGTGGATTCGATCCTCAAGGCCAACCCGCATTCCGGCGAAAGCGCGGCGGCCGTGGACCTGCGGCGGGCGACCGAAGAAATCGCGCGCGCCGGTATGACGCCGCTGGCAGTCGCCCGCGACGGCAAGCTGCTCGGCGTGATTGCGCTCAAGGATATCATCAAGTCCGGCATCCGCGAGAGATTCGGCGAATTGCGCAAGATGGGCATTCGCACGGTGATGATCACCGGCGACAACCCGCTCACCGCTGCCGCAATCGCCGCCGAGGCAGGGGTCGATGACTTCCTCGCCCAGGCGACTCCCGAAGACAAGCTCGCCTATATCCGCAAGGAGCAGGTCGGCGGCAGGCTGGTCGCGATGTGCGGCGACGGCACTAACGATGCGCCCGCGCTGGCCCAGGCCGACGTTGGCGTGGCGATGAATACCGGCACGCAAGCCGCGCGCGAGGCCGGCAATATGGTCGATCTCGATAGCGATCCGACCAAGCTGATCGAGATCGTCGGGCTGGGCAAGCAATTGCTGATGACGCGCGGGGCGCTGACCACCTTCTCGATCGCGAACGATGTCGCCAAATATTTCGCGATCCTGCCGGCGATGTTCATCGTGCTCTATCCAGGGCTCGGGATCCTCAACATCATGCATCTGGCGACCCCGACCAGCGCGATCCTCTCGGCGATCATCTTCAATGCCGTGATCATCCCGCTGCTCGTGCCGCTGGCGCTCAAGGGCGTGACATATCGCCCGATCGGCGCCGGGCCCTTGCTGGCGCGCAACCTCAGCATCTACGGTGCCGGCGGCATCGTCGCGCCGTTCATTGGCATAAAATTGATCGATGTCGCCGTTTCCGCTATCGGTCTGGCTTAAGGAAAACATCATGGGCAACGATATTGTCTCGGGGCTACGGCCCGCTCTCATCCTCACGATCCTGCTGACGATCCTGACTTGCGGCGCTTATCCGCTGGTGGTGATGGGGGTCGGGCAGCTGGCTTTCGCGCATCAGGCCAATGGCAGCCTGATCGCCAATAAAGGCGTGGTCATCGGTTCGGAGCTGATCGGACAGAGCTTCACCAGCGACCGCTATTTTCACTCGCGCCCGTCAGCGGCCGGCAAGGGCTATGATCCGACGGCATCGTCAGGCTCCAATTATGGCCCGGCCTCCAAGGCGCTGTCCGATCGCATGAAGGGCGACATCGCCAAATATCAGGCGATGAACCCCGGAAAGCCGATCCCGGCAGATCTGGTGACGGCGTCAGCCTCGGGCCTCGACCCCGATATCAGCCCCGAGGCAGCCCTGTTCCAGGTGCCGCATCTGGCCAAGCTGCGCGGCATTCCCGAAGCCCGGCTTACCGCGCTGGTCAATGCCTCGGTGGATACCCCGATCGTGCCGTTTCTGGGCGATCCGCACGTCAACGTCCTCGCGCTCAACCGCCAGCTCGACCAGCTTTCGGCCACTCCGGCGCGGTGACGGAAGCGGAACGCCGCCCCGATCCCGACTCCCTCCTGCGCATCGCCGCGCAGGAGGGTCGAGGCAGGCTGAAGGTCTTTCTGGGTGCTGCTCCCGGCGTCGGCAAGACCTATGAGATGCTCTCCGAAGGCGCCGCCCGGCAACGAGGCGGCGCCGATGTCGTCATCGGCATCGTCGAAACCCATGGCCGCCGCGAAACCGAGGCGATGATCCGCGGGCTGGAAGTTATACCGCGCGCAGACGTTGTCCTGCAGGGTCGTACTCTGACCGAGATGGATTTGGATGCCATTCTCGAACGCAGACCCGTCCTCGCCCTGGTCGATGAACTGGCCCATACCAATGCGCCGGGCAGTCGCCACCCCAAACGCTACCAGGATGTCGAAGAGCTGCTGGCCGCCGGGATAGATGTCTTCACGACGGTCAATATCCAGCACCTCGAAAGTCTGAACGATGTGGTCGCGTCTTTCACCCGGGTGCGGGTGCGCGAGACGGTGCCCGACCGGGTGCTGGATGCGGCCGAAATCGAGGTGGTCGATATCCCGCCCGACGAGCTGATCGAGCGGCTCAAGGACGGCAAGGTCTATATCCCGGATGAAGCTTCGCGCGCGCTGGGCCACTTCTTTTCGAAATCGAACCTTTCGGCGCTGCGTGAATTGGCGCTGCGCCGCGCGGCGCAGACGGTGGACGCGCAAATGCTCGATTATGTCCGCAGTCACGCGCTCGCCGGAACCTGGGCGGGAAGCGAGCGTGTCGTCGTTGCGGTCAGCGAGCTTCCCGGTGCGGAAACTTTGGTGCGGACGGCCAAGCGCATGGCCGATGCTTTGCACGCTCCCTGGACCGGCGTTTATATCGAGACCCCGCGCAGCAAACAGTTCGGCGATGCCGAGCAGCGTCAGCTTGCCGCCTCGCTCAATCTTGTCACGCAATTGGGCGGAATGGTTGCGACCGTTCCGGCGATCTCAGTTGTGGAAGGCCTCAAATCCTTCGCCATGGATGCCCGGGCCACCCAACTGGTCGTCGGCAAATCCTCGCGATCCCGGTGGTTCGAAGCGCGCCATGGCTCGATCGTCGATCGGCTCGTCCGCGAAACTTCGAGCCTGGCGGTTCACGTATTGCCGCTTGAAAAAATACAGTCGGCGCCGGGCAGGATGCATCTCGACTGGCCATCGCTCGAATCGGGCCGCGCCTATCTCGCAACCGCCCTGATGGTTGCGGTGATCACGGCGATCGCCAATCAGCTTTTTCATCTGCTGGCGCTGGGCAATGTCGCCCTGCTCTATCTCCTGCCGGTGCTGGTGGCAGCGACGCGCTTCGGGCGTTGGCCGGGCGTATTTGCCGGGATTCTTTCCTCGCTCGCTTATAATTTCTTTTTCCTGCCGCCAGTCGGGAGTTTCAGCGTCAACAATCCGGAAAATGTCGTCACCCTGTTCGTCCTGCTGGGGGTCGGCGTAGTGACCAGCCATCTGGCGTCGCGCGCGCGCGTCCAGGCCGACCAGGCGGGCGCGAGTGCGCGGCAAAATGCGGCGCTTGCGGGTTTTGCGCGCCTGCTCAGCTCGGCTACCAATACCGACGAGCTGGGTCAGGCGATCTGTGCCGAAGTCGGCCGGCTATTCGACGTGCGCTCCGTGTTCCTGCTCCCCTCACCGCTCGGACCAACCCTGATCTCGGCCAACCCCCCGGAAGACACGCTCACCACCATCGAGATGGCAGCGGCGCAATGGGTGATCGACAAAGGCCTGCCCGCCGGGCGCGGCTCGGATACGCTGACGGCGTCCGATTGGCTGTTTCATCCGCTCAAGACCTCGGACCGGGCGAGGGCTGCCGTCGGCATCGCCCGGTCCGACCAGAGCAATCCGATCCGTTCCGATCAGTTACCGCTGTTGATGAGCCTGCTCGATCAAGCCTCGCTGGTGCTGGAGCGATTGCAACTCGAACACGCGATGCGCGACATGTCGCGCTTGAAGGATCGCGATCGCTTGCGCGCCACCCTGCTCTCTTCGGTCAGTCATGATTTGCGAACACCGCTGACCTCCATCCTCGGCGGTCTGGCCGAGATGCGGCGCCATACGCCCTCGCCGTTTCTCGATAGTGTCGATGCCGAAGCGCAACGCCTGCAGCGCTTTGTCACGAACCTTCTCGACATGGCCCGGGTCGAGGCCGGCGCGCTGAACCTGAATTTCGAAGCGACCGACCTCACCGACGCGATTGCCGGGGCGGTTCACGATGCGCGCCGCTCGCTCGCGGGCCATGACATCTGCCTGGAGGTAGCGCCCGATCTGCCGCTGGTGCGCGTCGATCCGCAGCTGTTCCATCACTGCCTGCTCAACCTGCTCGACAATGCCGGCCGCTATGGCAGCCCCGGCACGCCGATCACGCTGCGTGCGCGGCGGACGATCGGCCGGCTGACGCTGTCGATCATCGATGAAGGCGCGGGCATTCCACCGGGCCGCGAGGCGGACATCTTCGAGACCTTCACTCGAATCGAGGGCTCGGATCGGTCAAAAACCGGCACCGGGCTAGGCCTGGCGATCGTCAAGGGATTTGCCGAAGCGATGGGGCTGAGCGTAGACGCGGCCAACCGCGAAGATCGACAAGGCGCGAGCTTCAACATCCACTTCCCCGAAGCATTGCTGGTGCGCGAAATAGGCGAGGACGCTTTGTGAGCAACGAACCGGTCGTTCTGATCGTGGACGATGAAAGCTCGATCCGGCGCCTGCTGCGCGCCGCGCTCGAACGCGGGTCTTACCGGGTGAAAGAAGCCGGGACGGGGCGCGAGGCGATCGAGATGGTGGCGACTGTCGACCCCGCCATCGTGCTGCTCGACCTCGGCCTGCCCGATCGCGATGGTCTGGAGCTGATCCCCTTGATCCGTAAGCAATCGCAAGCCAGCATCCTCATCGTATCCGCGCGCGATGCCACGGCGGAAAAGGTCGCTGCGCTGGATCTCGGCGCCGCCGATTATGTCACCAAGCCGTTCGACACCGACGAGGTTCTGGCGCGGGTGCGTGCCGCAATGCGGGCCCGGCTGACGTCCGATGGCGGACAGGTCGCGGTCTCGGTGGGCCCTTTGCACATCGACTTGATGGCGCACCGGGTGCTGCGCGACGGTTTGGACATTCACCTGACGCCCAAGGAATTCACCGCGATCGCGGAACTCGCCCGGTTTCCGGGCCGGGTGATCACTCACCAGCAATTGCTGCGTTCGATCTGGGCGAACGACTATGAACGGCATGTCGAATATCTGCGGGTTCTCATCCGCGGGCTTCGCCAGAAGATCGAACCAGACCCTGCCCGACCGACACTGATCGTGAACGAGCTGGGCATAGGCTATCGGCTGATGGACCCGACGGCGTGACATTGAGGGCGGTCGCGGTCGGTTTTTGACAAATGCCGCCGCCAGGCGACGTGTCGATTGATGTTATCGCGACAATCCCTA
>JAMFSI010000055.1 GCA_026225215.1 Sphingomonas palustris
ACGGGTTTTTGTTGTTGTGGTTGGTGTTGGGGTGGTGGTGGGGGGGTGGTTTTTTTTTTTCGGACGGGTTGTTTACGCGGGGGGGTGGGGTGTTTTGGGGTGGGGGGGGGGCCTCCCCCCCCCCCCCCGTGGGGGGGTGGGGGGGGGGGGGGCCCCTCTCCTCGGAGGTCGAGCTATGAGGCGAGGCCCCACCCCCGGCCCCTCCCCTGAAGGGGAGGGGGGCAGAATGCCGCTCGTCATGATGTGGCCCACCCATGCGGGCGATTGAGCAGAATTCGCAAGTATGGCGCCAGCGTATAAACGCTCACCATCGCCAGCCCGCCGCCATGCACGCGCACAAAGCGCCGCCAGTCGCGCCCATGAATGCCACGATCTTCCCGCAGACGGAGCGCCAGGCGAGCGCGTCTCGATAGAGCGGGGTCGAGTGACGTCCCCAATACGCTGTTGGCAGCGCAGCTTCCACCCAAACGGCTCGCCAGCACCACCGGGATAACCGTCTGCCGCGCGCGAAAACCGTAATCGAGATCGCCATAGATATGCTGGAACACCGGTGACAGATTACCCAGCAGCGCTTCGGCTGCGGCGGACACCAGCACGATATTGCCGCTGATCGTATCGGCAGGCACCGGCTCGCCAGTCGGCTGGACCAACCCCATCCGCAGGGGTCGCGCGGCGCTGGCTCGGCGATGCGCGCCATACGTCACCGCGCCGGTGACGGGATCGGTGGTGGCGGCGGCAACGATCACCGGGCTCCCGCGCGACGCCGCCGCATCGGCATCGGCGATCAGCATCGCCAGCGCATCTTTCGCCAATTCGACATCGTCATTCAGCCAAAGATAGAAATCGAATGACTCGCCCGATGCCCGCGCATGATCCCAGGCCAGGCGCATCCCGCCATTCCAGAACAAGCTGCCATCGCCCCGGATGACATGCGCCCCGGGCAACATCGCCCGCACCGCGTCGCGGGTGCCGTCGCTGGAGCCATCATCGACCAGAAACAGGTCGGCGCCGCGAAATTCCGGCTGCCGCGCCAATGTCTCGAGACAGCGCAACGTCAACGCGCGCCGGTTGAAACAGGTCATCAAGACGGCAATCCGGGCGGACGTCATATTCCTTCCATACTGCAAAAAATGTGGCCACCAATGGCCTTTACCGGCGAAACGTGGCATGGCCTCGGCATGGAAACTCTGCAAGATAAGGGCCGAAAAGCGGTCGTGCTGCTCTCGGGCGGCTTGGATTCGATGGTCGTCGCCGGACTGGCGCGTGAGGCCGGCTACAGCGTGTATGCGCTGACGATCGACTATAACCAGCGCCACCGCCGCGAACTCGACAGCGCCCGCATCATCGCCGCGCAGCTCGGTGCGGAACGCCATGTCATCCTGCCGCTCGATCTGCGCCAGTTCGGCGGCTCGGCGCTGACCGACGATATCGACGTGCCCAAGGAAGGTGTCGGCGAAGACATTCCGGTCACTTATGTGCCAGCACGCAATCTGGTGTTCCTGTCGCTGACGCTCGCCTGGGCCGAAGCTTTGGGCGCGCTCGACATCTTCATCGGCGTCAATGCGCTCGATTATTCGGGCTATCCCGATTGCCGGCCCGAATTCATCGCCGGCTTCGCCGATCTCGCTACGCTGGCGACCAAGGCGGGTGACGGCGGCGAAAGTTTCGCGATCCACGCCCCGCTACAACATATGGGCAAGGCCGAGATCGTCCGCGAGGCAGCACGGCTGGGGCTCGATCCAGGGATGAGCTGGTCGTGCTACGATCCGCAGCCCGACGGCAGCGCTTGCGGCTTGTGCGATTCATGCCGGCTGCGGCAAGCGGGGTTTGCCGAGGCGGGGTTAAGCGATCCGACCGTATATGCGACCTAAAGGTCTGATCCGAAACTGCGTTTCGGACAGTCTGTTCCGTCCCGCTCCCCCTGCCCAACCACCCCAAGGGTACCCTGTAATGGGTGGTTGAGCAGGGGGAGCGGGACGGCACAGACTTCGAAACCCCGGCGCGGGAGTTCGACCAGACCCTAAGCCAGAATCACGGCCTCCATGGCCGCTCGCAAATCCTCGTGAAAGGCAGCGAGGCGCGTCAGCCGCTGTTGCGCCGGCCCGGTAGTCACCTCGTTCTTCCTCGCCGAAATCAGTTGCGCCATGCGTCCCAGCGTTTCAGCCTGCTTGCGCAGCGGTGCACCGGGATCGTCGCCGGCAACGTAAAGCACCCGCCTGGTTCCGCGCTCGGTGCTCCGCCGGGCATTGCCATGGGCTTCGAGCACCTTCGCGGCGGTGCAGGCGTTGCTCTTGCTGATCTCCAGGTCCCGCGCGATATCATCGAGGCTGACCGGCTCATTCATCAGATGCAGATAGGCGTAGAGCCGCCCCGCGTTCGCCGGCATGCTCCACGCTCCGAGCAGCGTCGTCAGGTCGTCGATGAAGCGACGTTGTTCAAGATTTAGATTTGACAGATTCAGCATTTCCAGAATATGAAGAATCAACGCCGGAGAAGCAAGCTGCAAATGCCCCGCCCTGCTTAGAGATGCCCGGTTAACAGAGGATACCGCACCATGACCACGCTTGCCGAACCGATCCAGACCACTGTCCTTCCCGAATCGCTGCTGTGCATCGACGGGGTTATGCGCCGCGCCGAAGGCGGCAAGACCTATGACAATATCGGCCCCTGGACCGGCGAAGTCGTCGGCGTGGCCGCTGATGCCTCCGCAGCCGACGTCGAGGCGGCGATCGCCGCCGCCCGCCGCGCCTTCGACACCACCGACTGGTCGACCAATCACGAAAAGCGCTTCGCCCTGGTCAAGAAGCTGCACGCGCTGTTCGTTGCCAACATCGATCGCCTGAATGACATCGCCCGCCATGAAGTCGGGGCGCCGCTGGTCGCGGTCAATCGCGCGCAAGTCGCCAATTGCCTGAGCAGCTGGCAGGATCTGATGGATACCTACCCACGCCTGCAGTGGGAAAAGGATTACGGCACCAAGGAAACGATGGGCTTCACCACCCATCGCAAGGCGGTGTATGAGGCGATCGGCGTGGTCGGCGCGATCACCCCGTGGAACTTCCCGCTCTATGTAAACGCCGAGAAAGTGGTCTCGGCGCTGCTCGCCGGCTGCACCGTGATCCTCAAGCCCGCGCCGGATACGCCGTCGGCGGGGACGATCTTCGGCGAACTGGCGATCGAGGCCGGCCTGCCCGCGGGCGTACTCAACGTCATCACCGCAGCCGATCCGGCCTTGGCCGGGGAACTGCTGGTGACCGATCCGCGCGTCGATCTCATTACCTTCACTGGCTCGACCGCGATCGGCAGGCATATCATGAAGCAAGGCGCCGAGACGCTGACCCGCGTGTTTCTCGAACTGGGCGGCAAATCGGCCAATATCGTTCTCGAGGACGAGCCCAATTTTGCCCAGATCGTCGCCCAATCGATCCTCGTCTTCCACGCCGGACAAGGTTGCGCGGTGCAGTCGCGGCTGCTGGTGCCGCGTAGCCGCTATGAGGAAGCCAAAGCCGTGCTCAAGGCCGCTTATGACGGCTATGCCGACAAATGGGGTCACTTCGACGATCCCACCTGCTCGATGGGGCCCGTGGTCTCGGAGAAGCAGATGCACCGCGTGAAGGCCTATATCGATCTCGGCGTGGAGGAAGGCGCGACGCTCCTGGCCGGCGGCGCGTTACGCCCGGACAAGGGCACAGGCTGGTTCATCGAGCCGACCTGCTTCGTCGATGTGAAAAACAGCATGCGCATCGCGCAGGAAGAGATCTTTGGACCGGTGCTGGTCGTCATCCCGTTCGAGGATGATGAGGATGCCATTCGGATCGCCAACGACAG
>JAMFSI010000056.1 GCA_026225215.1 Sphingomonas palustris
AATTGCGGGTCCCCGGATTTTCTACGCGGGGGGCGGGCCCGCGCCCCCGGCCCCCCCGCCCACTGGGTACCTTATCTGGGGTACTGCGCGGGGGGAGCGGGCCGGCACTGCTTAATTCGCCGTAGGCGTTTCCAATCAATGCTCCCGCGCCATGGCAAAGCCGTACATCAGATGCTCCAGCTGCCCGTCCGGCAGCGGCGGGAACAGCAACGGCTTGTCGGTATTACGGATCGCCTCGATATCGGCAGCGACTTGTTCGATGCTCCAGTCCTTATGAAACACGCCGGGCGTTTCGGCGATATAAGCCCGGCCCACACGACCCGCCATCGCCACCAGCATTTCGCCCGAGATCGAGCAATCCTCATGCGCCAGCCACGCCACCACCGGTGCGACCATCTCGGGCAGCATCGGCGGAAAGGCGCTGGTATCGATACCGTCCGACATGCGGGTCACGGCAGCAGGGACGATCAGATTGCTTTTGACGCCTTCCGCCGCGCCTTCGATCGCCGCAGTCTGCGACAGACCCATCATGCCCGATTTGCAGATGCTGTAATTGACGTTGTTGGACTTGCCGTAGAGCCCGTTGATCGAACTGGTCAGGATGATGCGGCCATAATTCTGCGCGCACATCAGCGGAAAGGCCTCCCGCACGACATGGAAAGCCCCGCGCAAGTGGACTGAGAGCACGTCCTCGAAATCCTGGTAGGACAACTCCTTCAGCGTCCCGCGCCGGACATTGCCCGCCGAATGGATCAGGATGTCGATCCGCCCGAAAGCATCGAGCGCCGCGCCAATGATGGCCTTGCCGCCTTCCGGGGTGGCGACGCTGTCGGTATTGGCGACCGCCTCGCCGCCCGCCGCCTTGATCTCGCGCACCAGTTCTTCCGCCGGGCCGGCATCCTGCGGTTCGCCCGAAAGGCTGACACCGGGATCGTTGACGACGATCTTGCAGCCGCGCGAGGCCAGCAGCAGCGCATGCGCCCGGCCCAGCCCGCGACCGCCGCCGGTGATCACCGCAACGCGTCCGTCAAACCTCAGTTCACTCATCGCACTCTCCTCTTGCCATCCCGTCCGCCCTGAGCTTGTCGAAGGGCTGCTTTATCTTGAAGCGAATGAAGAAAATCAGTGCTTCGACAAGCTCAGCACGGACGGGTTTAGGCAACTATCCCGTTCTTCCTCAACGCGCCAATAGCCTCCGCGCTCAATTCCAGCACGTCGCGCAGGATATCGTCGGTATTCTCACCCAGCACCGGCGGCGCGGTCGGCGCCGGCTGCGGCGCATCGACAAAGCGGATCGGGCGGTTGACGATCGGAATCCGCCCCAGCGCCTTGTGCTCGACCTCGACCACCATGCCGCGCGCGACCGTCTGCGGCTGCGCCAGCGCCTCGCGCACCCCCTGGATCGGGGCATGCGGCACTTCGCAGCGGGTGAAGATCGCGACCAATTCATCGACGCTGTGGCGGCGCGTGAATTCCGAGACGATTTCGTTCACCTCCGCGCGGGCGTCCCGGCGCTTTTCGAGCGAATCATAGCGCTCATCCGCCGCCAGTTCCGCACGCCCGATTGAGATGCAGATCTTGCCCCAGAAGCTGGGCGTCAGGCACGCGATGACGATCGAGCCATCGCTGGCCGGGAAAATGCCATAAGGCACCAGATTGGGATGCTGCGAACCCTGCCGCTGCGGTTCCTCGTCGGTAAAGAAGGCCAATTGCGCGATATAGCCGAGCATGCCGGTCAACCCGTCCATCAGGCTGACATCGATCATCCGCCCGCGTCCGGTGCGCTCGCGCTCATACAGCGCCGCCAAAATGCCGATCGGGCCGTTGATCCCGCCGACCAGATCGCCAAGCGGGATGCCCAGCTTGGTCGGCAAGCCACCCGGTTCCCCATTCATCGCCAGCGCGCCCGACATCGCCTGCAGCACGATGTCGAAGCTGGGATTGTCCTTCAACGGGCCGGTCTGGCCATAGCCCGAGATCGCGCAATAGATCAGGCGCGGGTTGATTGCCGAAAGCGCGGCATAGCCCAGCCCGAGCCGGTCCATCACCCCGGGCCGGTAATTCTCCACGACGATATCGCATTTTGCCGCCAGATCGCGCGCCAGATCGCGGCCTGCGTCGGATTTGAGATCGATGACGATGCTCTTCTTGCCGCGATTGACCGAGAGGTAATAATGGCTCTCACCATCGCGCATCGGTGGGAAATTGCGCGTTTCGTCGCCACTGCCAGGCGGCTCGATCTTGATGATCTCCGCGCCGAGATCGGCCAGCGCCAGCGAGGCCGCCGGGCCGGCGAGCACCCGGGTAAAATCGAGCACACGCACGCCGGCAAGCGGACCGGGCCAAGGGGCAGAAGGCGGCGTGGTCATGATTGTCAGGCCAGATTTGTCCGGAAAAAGCGGACGATGGCATCGCAGGCATCGCGCCCTTCGGGAAGGTTGAGTTGATAGTGGTAGCAATGCCCCATGCTCTCGCCGACGAGCAGCGTGGAATTGATCCCCGCCTTGAGCAGCTGGGCATGGGTGAAGATCGCCGGGCTGAGGTCCATCGCCCGTGTGCCGGTGATGATCAGCGCGGGCGGGAAGGTCGCCAGCACCTCGAGATGGTAGCCGGGCCAGGCGCTGTGGTCGCGCGGATCGCAACCATCGAAATAGCCGCGCGTGATATCGGCACCCCGCGTGCCGTCGGCGGGCGGCGGCGGGAAGGAACCATCGGTATAGCCGGTGACATAGGCGGATTCGCCCGCGCCGAAGGGAACCCCACCGGCCCCGAATATGCCTACTGCGCCGGCCTGCGGCAGCCCATGCGCGGGCAGCCAGGCCGCTGCTTGCGCGGTCAACGCCCCGCCAGCCGATCCGCCATAGATACCGATGCGCGCTGCCGGATAGTCCGTGAGCAATGCCGCGAATACCGTCGCGACATCCTCGACACCCGCAGGATGCCGGCATTCTGGAGCCATGCGATAATTGACGCTGACCACGCGTAGGCCCGCCATCACCGCGATCGGGATCGATTCGAGCAGTGCGATCCCATCCCAGCCGACGGTGAACGCCCCGCCGTGGAGATTGATCAGCACGCGCTCGGGATCATGGCCACCCACCGGCGTGACATTGAGCACCTCGATCCCGCCGATCGTCGCCCGCTTGATATCGACGGGGAATTTTTCGCCCAACCGCGCAATTCCGGCGGCGGCGTAGTCGTTGATCTGCTGGCGCCGGATGGCGATGTCCGGCTCGGCGCCAGCGGCATCGAAACTCGGCATGGTGGCGCGCGCGCTGAGCGGCGGCGGCTTCGGCACTGACCAGGCCGGAGATCGGCAGGACAAAGCTTGGCACTTCGACTGCCCCATCCTCACGGAATTTGGGACGAGATTGTTCAAGTTGCGTCACGATCGCTCTCCCTCATCGCGTGCCATTCCGTCAGCGATGTTGAGAGGATGGGTAGGCGGCGGCGGGACGCGGCGCAATCTCACGAATGCGCCGCGTCCCGCATGACCTCAACCAGCCTTCGAGGGCAGTTCCGCGACCGAAGTGCCGAATGCCGACAGCTCGTTACGATGCGTGATCGCCTTCTGCTCGACTTCGACGTACTTCTTGCCGTTCTCTTCGAACTTGCGCTTCACGGTGCCGTCGATGAAGATGGCATCGCCGTCGGGATTGTGGCGGCGGATCTGGCAATTGCTCGACTTCAGGAAGCCATCGTCGCCGATCCAGTTGGTCATGTGGTGCGTCAGCCAGCTGCAACGCTCCGGGCCGTAATCGTAAGCGCCCGGCGCACCGACTTCGAGCGCGAACTCTTCGTCCCAATGCACGCGCTCGGGGCAATCGGGCACGTTGAAGCGGTTCTTGATGCCGAGGCCGGGGTGAGCCTGCTGCAATTTCCACGCCAGCTTGTTGGCGCGAATATAAAGCCCGCCCCAACCCTGAGCGTAGCCGATGAAGCCGGTGACCGTCATCGGCCCCTTCATCATGCGCGGCAGGGCCTGACCTTCGCTGACGTCTTCCCAATAGCGCGGGGTGGCGCCACGGACTTCCTCATTGGCAGAGCGGTCGGAAAATTCAGCGAGTTGCTCTTCGGTGAAGGGCACGACGCGGCCACGGGCTTCGGTGTACTTCGTGCCGCGTTCGCGGGCTTCGTCGCGGTCGGTGCGGAACACCCAGCTGTCGGCGCCGGCAACCTTGTCGCCATGCTGGTTAAAGAAATCGACGTGATAGATCTGCTGGAACGAGCGTCCGGCAAATTTGGTCTGATGCTCGACCAGATCCTTGAGATACGCCTCGGCGCGGATCGTGTCGTTGCGCAGCACCGGCTTTTCCCAGGTCCAGTCGGCGCCGGCCCACATCGCGTGGACGCCCGACAGACCACCGCAATAGCCCGAGATGATCCGGCTGGTGGTGAACAGGAAGCTGGGCAGCGCGACGACCGAGCCGTATTTGGTCTTGGCGGCGTATTCGGGATCGCACCACAAGCGGTTATCGTCGCCGATGCCGTGGGCGTAATGGCGGATCGCATCGCGCGTGGCTTCGTAGTTCCACGGCTCGATGGTGTTTTCGATCTTGACACCGATGCGCTTGCGCAGATCGTCGAGACCCGCCTCAGTGATCTTGGGAAACTTATTGGCAGACATGTTCTTTTCTCCTGAAGGCGGGATTGGGAAGGTTGCGTCGATACTCGATGATCCTCCCTCGCTGGGGAGGCGGCAGCCCCAAAGGGGCTGACGGAGGGGGCTCTGGTGGAGTGCTCGCCTAGCCCCCTCCACCACCCTGCGGGCGGTCTCCCTCCCCCAGAGGGGGAGGATTTGGCTGCGAATTATTCAAACTTGCGAAGCCTGTAGCACTTTGGCGGCTTCGCGGTCGCGCAATACCTTGCGATGGACCTTGCCCGCCGGGGTCTTGGGCAGGTCGGTGACGAATTCGACGATGCGCGGGAATTCGTGCTGCGCGAGTTTCTCGCGGGTGAAATCCTGCAATTCCTTGACCAGCGCATCGCTGCCTGGACAATTGGCTATCACGAAGGCCTTGACCACTTGCCCGCGCTTCTCGTCGGCCACGCCGATTACCGCGCATTCGAGGACATTGGCATGCTTGAGCATGGTGTTTTCGATTTCCACCGCGCTCATCGTCCAGCCCGCCGAGATGATGACATCGTCGGCGCGGCCGCAGTGATAGAAATAGCCATCCTCGTCGATGCGGGCGCGGTCCTTGGTGGTTTCCCAGCGGTCGCGGCGCCACAGCATCAGCTCGCCGATTTCGCCGGCAGGGCTGGGTGTGCCATCGGGGCGCTGCACTTCAAGCTTTTGCCCCGGCACCGCCTTGCCCAGCGAGCCCGGCTTGACCACAAAGTCGGTCGCGCCAGGATAATTGACCAGCACCACGCCGATTTCGGTGGTGCCATACATCGAACAGGCCGGCACCTTGAAATACTGGTCGATCCACTCGAGCGTCGCCGGGTCGATCGGCTCGCCGGTGTAGGACAGTTTCTTGAAATGGAAGGCGAAGTCGTCGCCCCGCTGCGAATTCTTCATCATCCGGTAATGCGTCGCCGCCGCCGACATATTGGTGATCTTGTAGTCCGACAGCGCCTTCATCAGCCGCACCGGATCGAACCGGCCGGCAAAAGTCCCGGTGGTCACGCCCATCGCCAGCGGCGCCAGCGTGCCATGCCACAGGCCATGGCCCCAGGCGGGCGAGGAGGGGCAGAAGAAATCGTCGCCGGGGCGGATGCCGGTGCCATAGAGCGCGGCGAACATCAGCGTCACCAGCGTGCGGTGGCTGTGCTTGACTGCTTCGGGCAATTCGCGGGTCGTGCCCGAGGTATATTGGAACACCGCCATGTCATTGGCTTTGGTCTTGGGCGTGTAAGTCGCCGGATATTTTTCGATCACGTCGAGCAAGCCATCATCGGCGACGACCACGCGCGGATTGCCATCGGCATTCACCGCGCCGCGCGCTAGTTCGGCTTTCTCGCTATTGGTGATCAGGAGCGTCGGCCGGCAATCGCCGACGCGCAGCTTCAGCGCATCGGGGCCGAACAGCGTGAATAGCGGCACCGAAATCGCCCCCGTCTGCATCGCCCCGAACAGGCAGACATAGAAGGGTAGCGACGGCTCGAGCATGAAGGCGATGCGGTCGCCCGGCTTCACCCCCTCGGCATCGAGCCAATGGGCAAAGCGCGCGGCCCCGGCAGCAATCGTATCGAAGCTGAGGATTTCGTCCGCGCCGTCGGCATGAGCGATGCGTACTGCGGCGCGGCCTGAGCCATCGGCGTGGCGGGTGATGCATTCGTGGGCGATGTTGCAATGCTCGCGGTCGCCGTCGAACAGCTCCCACAGCGCCGCCGAAGAAGCATGCGCCTGAGCATCGGCATAACTCGTATATTCGGTCAGCTTCGGCATCGCGTCACCCAAATCCTGCGCAGGAGCGCCGCGCGCTTCTGCATTGATTCGCTCCTGCCACATCGCACTTGCATTTGTAAATACAGAATGATATTCTGTATATTGAATGGCGACAAAGCTTCCCTCCGCCGAGCGCGAGCTCGCCAAAGCCGTGCAGGACAGCAAGGCGCCCGCGATCTCGCGCGCCGCCGCCGTGCTGCGCCTGCTCGGCAAGAGCGACAATCCGCTTGGCCTCAACACCATCGCCCGCGAGCTGGGGCTCAATCCCAGCACTTGCCTCTACGTGCTGCGCGCGCTCGCCGCCGAAGAGCTGGTCGCCTTCGACCCCGATACCAAGCGCTATACGCTCGAAGCCGGCGTGCTGACGCTCGCCCGTGGCTGGCTACGCCGCAATCGCTTCGCCGACCTCGCCCAGCCCGCGCTCGATCGGCTGGCCGCGCAATTCAACGTCACCGTGCTCGGCGTCCAGATCGTCGGGCTCGATCACATCGTCGTCATCGCCACCTCGGCCGGGCGCGATTTCCAGCTCAGCGCCCAAGTCGGCAGCCGCTTTCCCGCGCTGATCAGCGCCACCGGCCGCTGCATCGCCGCCTTCGGCGACTGGCCCGCCGCAGAGCTGGAAACGCGCTTTGCCACACTACGCTGGGACGAGCCGCCCAGCTTTGCCGACTGGCAGACCCAAGTCGCGGAAACCCGCAGCCGCGGCTTCGCCATCGACGAAGGCCATTATATCACCGGCGTCACCGTGCTCGCCGCACCGATCTGGAAAAGCGCCGGCGGCGCGCCGAGCCATGCGCTGGTCGTGATCGGCCTCGCCAGCGCCTTGCGGCGAGCCGGGCAAGCCGAATTGCAGGATGCATTGCTGACAGCGGCGCGGGGATCGACCCAGCAGATGGGCGGGGAAACGCCGGGGTTTTAGTTGGGGTTCAAAGGGATAAGATGCGAGGGCCAGAGGCCCTCGCGCTCCCTATCGTTGTCCTCGTTGCGTGCCATTTCGGCGTTTGTGAAAACTCGCAGCGCCGCAGGCTTTATAGCCGCTTTGCGGCAGGGCGCACCACATAGAGCGCATATCACAAGGGCAATGACGGGGAGCGCGAGGGGGTTACCCCTCGCACCTTACCCCTGAAGCCTTAAACCCTTACGCAGGTTCGTAATTCGTGATCGATTTGATCTCGAGATATTCGTGGAAGCCGAATTTGCCCCATTCGCGACCGTTGCCGCTGCGCTTGTAGCCACCGAAGGCCGCGTGGAAATCGAAGCCGCCGTTGATCCCGATCAAGCCGGCGCGCAGCCGCTTGGCGACATCGCGGCAGGCTTCCTGATCGAGCCCGGCGACGCCGCCGGCCAGTCCGAAATTGCTGTCATTGGCGATTTCGACGGCATGATCGATATCGTTGTAACCGATAATCACCAGCACCGGGCCGAAGATTTCCTCGCGGGCGATAGTGCTGTCATTCGTGGTCACGAACACCGTCGGCTTGACGAACCAGCCCTTGTCGAGCCCCTCGGGCCGGCCCAACCCGCCGGCGATAAGCTGATCGCCCTCGTCGATACCCTTCTGGATATATTCCTGGATGCTGTTGTACTGACCCTTCGAGACGACCGGGCCCATGGCGACATTGCCGGTGGGATCGCCCACGGTGACCTCGTTGGCCGCCTTCGTCGCGGCGGCAATCGCATCATCCATGCGCGAAAACGGCACCAGCATACGCGAGTTGGCGCTGCAGGTCTGGCCCGAATTGCTCATCATACCGGCGGTGTTGCCAGCAACATTGTCGATCAGCGCGGCATCGTCGAGGATGACGATCGCGCTTTTGCCGCCCAGTTCCAGGCCGACGCGCTTCACCGTCGGCGCCGCATCCTTGGCGATCTGCACACCGATGCTTTCCGAACCGGTAAACGAGATCATATCGACATCGTCATGCGTGGTCAAAGCGGTGCCGAGCACGCTGCCGCTGCCCTGTACCATGTTGAACACGCCCGCCGGAAGCCCGGAGGCATGGATGATCTCGGCCAGGATCTGCGCCGAATAGGGGGCAAGCTGTGGTGGCTTGAGCACGCTGGTGCAGCCCGTGGCGATCGCCGGGAACACCTTCACCGCGACTTGATTCAGCGGCCAGTTCCACGGCGTAATCAACCCGCAGACACCGATCGGCTCATGCCGGGTCAGGGTGGACCCGCGCAGTTCCTCGAAACGGAAGGTTTCCAGCACCTCGATCACGGTCTGGAGATGCCCGCCGCCGAGAAAGACATGGAAGCCATTGCCGAGCGAAGCCGGCGCGCCCATTTCCTCGGTGATCGCGGCACCAAGTTCGCCCGCACGACGATCATATTCGGCCTTCATCGCCTTCAGAATATCGAGGCGATCCTTGACGCTGGATACCGACCAGCTGGCGAAAGCCTTGCGCGCCGCCGCGACCGCCTTGTCGATATCGGCAGCCGAGCCCAGCGAAATATGGCCCGATACCGCCTCGGTCGCCGGATTGATGACTTCTGCCGTCTTGGGCGTGACCGGATCGACCCAGGCGCCATCGATGTAGAATTTCAGATAGTCACGCATACCGAACTCCCGAAGCTGATTGAGTTTTAGTGAGTGCTAGATAGGCAGGATAGTCCTGGGGCCAAGGGCCCCAGACCCCATTAATGTCGGCGTTGTGTGCCGATCGTCATTGCGCAACCTCTCAGCGCCGGAGGCTTTAAAGCCGCTTCGCGGCAGGCGCGACGACGAATGGCACGCCACGAAGCTAATGACGGGGAGCGCGAGGGGGTTACCCCTCGCACCTTACCC
>JAMFSI010000057.1 GCA_026225215.1 Sphingomonas palustris
AGGCGCTGTAGCGGTGCTTGTGGATCTCGAGTTCACCGGCGATGGGCGCCAACTCTTCGATGAAGGCGGCCCCGTCGGTCCCGGCCAGGCACAGCGTGGGCGAAGACATCGTGGCGTGGCGGCGTTTCTGAAGCCAACTGTCCGAATCGCTGCCCTGATCGGCCAGTGTCCAAAACCCGACATGGGCTACGCAGGTGCCCGCCGTTCGCGCGCCCGCCAGCAGCCGCGCGATGGCGGGGATCGCGCGCTTGGCGGCGGAGAGATCGCGCCCGGCCCGCTCCGCGCCATAGCCGGGCGAGCAGAAATCCTTCTGCATGTCGACGATCAGCAAGGCGGTATGCGCGGGCGCGACTTGTGCCGCCAGCGTGTCGAGCATCTCCAGCATCAGCCCTGCACCTGCCCGGCCTGCCACGCTGCGACGACTTCGCCCGCACTGGCAAACCAGGCGTCGGGCCGGGCGGTAAGCCAGCCCAGCAGCTCCTCGATGGCGCCGATGCGATAGGGCAGGCCGACGATATAGGGCGTCAGGTGGATCGGCAGCATGCGCCCGCCGTACTGGTCTGCCTCAGCGGCGAGCCAGGTGTAGGCGTCGCGCAACTGCTCGACGTAGCTCTCGGCCGAGTTTTGCTGGACGGTGATCACTTGCCGGTCCGACAATTCGTGGTTGAGCGGCAAGTTGACGATTGGGCCACTGGGCGTCGTCATCACATAGGGCATCTCGTCGTTGACCCAGTCGAGCATGGCGGTGACCCCGGCCTCGGCCAGCAGATGCGGCGTGGCCCAGCTTTGGGAGCGCGCGATCGACAGCCAGGCGGTTGGCCGCGTTCCGCTGGCCAGCTCCAGCGTACCCAAAGTGGTGCCAATAAGCGCGCGTTCGTCCGCTTCAGGCAGCCCGGTCGCAATGGTGCCGTTCATGTCGGTCGAGTGTGCGACGATTTCATGGCCGGCGGCAACGATGTCGGCGATGATGCTGGGGTAGCGCTCGGCGATCGCCGCATTGCACGCGACCGATACGCGCACCCCCGCAGCCGCGAGGGCATCGAGCAGGCGGTAAAATCCGACCCGCGTGCCGTATTCGCGCGAAGTATAGTGCCGGTAGTCGGGATAGGTGGTCTGCATATGGCCCGGCGCGCGGAATGGCGCGTCCTGGGGGATGATCGGAAACCATTCGAGGCTGACGACAATCACGATCGCCACCGTCTTGCCCCCCGGCCAGGTCACCGGGGCGCGATCGAACAGGTTGGACCAGGGATAAAGCTCGTGATCCATCCCGCGGCCACGGCGCGGATAATCGAGATAAGCCGGATCGAGCGCCATCAGGCGTCCTTTCGATAGCGGGCGGCGTCGGCGCTCGCGGCATCGTAGCCATGGGCGAGAAAGTGCTCGGCGATATCACCGCTGCGCGTGATCCACGCGCGCCCGTCGGCGGCAATGTGGCGCAGCACCTCTTCGAATGGGCCGATGCGATGCGGTTGGCCGATCAGGTATGAATGCAGCGGAATGCACATCACCGTGCCCGAAGCCTCGCCTTCGCTGGCCAGCCGCTCGAACTGACGGATCAGCGTGTTGGCATATTCGCGCGGGCTCATGTTGTAGACGAAGAAGCCATAGTGATCGTTGACCTCGAGGCTGTAAGGCATCGACACCAGCCGACCGTTCGCAACATGCACCGGTCCCGGCTGGTCGTCGTGATAAAGGTCGC
>JAMFSI010000058.1 GCA_026225215.1 Sphingomonas palustris
AACTCCGGTGTTTCGGCAGAGAGGCGCTTTGCGACCATGGGCCGCGCCAATTTGAATTTGGCGAGATCGACCAGCCCGTTTGGAAACACCAGCGCCACCAGCACGATCAGGCCCGACAGGATAAAGGGCCACAGCTCCGGCGCGGCCGCTGAAAGCCAGAACTTGACCGCATTGACCAGAACCGCGCCGATCACCGCGCCGATCAAATGGCCTCGTCCGCCGATCGCTACCCAGACGGCGATTTCAAGCGACAAATCGGGTGCGAGCAGCCGGGGATTGATGATGCCGACCTGCGGCACGTAGAGCATCCCGGCCAGAGCCGCGATCAGCGCCGACAGACACCAGACAGCGAGTTTCAAAAGCAGCGTGTCGTAACCCAGCGTGCGCAGCCGGACTTCGTCGTCCCGCGTCGCGATCATCAAGATGCCGAAGCGGCTCTCCAGCAGCAAACGGCAGCCCAGCAGCGTCAGGCCAAGCACCAGCACCGAACAAGCCGCCATCGCGATGACGACACCGTGGCCTCCGATCGGCCAGCCGAACACCACCGTGAAACCGGTCATGCCATTGTTGCCGCCAAAGCCGGTATCGTTCCGGAACATCAGCAGCATGGCCACGTAGACCAAGGCCTGGGTGATGATGGCGAAATATACGCCGCCAACCCGCGAGCGAAACGAAACGTAGCCGAACACGCCGGCGATCAACAGCGTCACGGCGGCCGCGACCAGGATGGCATAGCAGGAGTAGCCCAGGCCGGCCCAATAGAACGGAAATTGCTTCAACCCCATGAACTGCATGAAGTCCGGCACCTTGCCGGTGATCTCGTAGGAATGCTTGAGCAGATGCATCGCCACCACGTAGCCGCCGATGCCGAAGAACAGCCCGTGGCCGAGCGATAGAATGCCGAGATATCCCCAGATCAGGTCGAGCGACAGCGCCAGCACCGCGAAGGTCGCCAGTTGCCCGATTGCGTTTGCGAAATAGGGCGAAAGGCCGAACGGTATCGCGATCGAAATCGCGAGCAGAAGGGCCGTGGCCAGCACCGCCGCCAGCAGGATCAGAAACGGACGATCGGACCCGAGCGACCTCATTTGCGGCGCCCCTTGATGGCGAACAGTCCTTCGGGCCGCCATTGCAGAAAGCCGATGATCATCAGCAGCACGATCACCTTGGCCGCGACCGCGCCCCACAGCGGCTCGATCAATACATTGACCTGCCCGATGCCAAGCGCCGCGACGACGGTGCCGACGATGGTGCCGACGCCCCCCAAGACCACCACCATGAAGCTGTCGATGATGAAGTTCTGGCCCATCTGCGGATTGACGCTGTAGATCGGCGCCAGCGCCAGCCCGGCCAGCCCCGCAAGGCCCGAGCCAAGTCCGAAGGCCAGCCTATCGACGCGCCGCACCGGAATCCCGATGCAGCCCGCCATGGTCCGGTTTTGCGTGACCGCTCGAATGTTGAGACCAAGCGGCGTCATCCGCATCAAAGCCCAGGTCAGCGCCAGCGTCACGATCGCGAATGCGATCGCGAACATGCGATTCCAGGTGAAGATGAAATCGCCGATGACCGGTACCCCGCCGGTGACGTAAAACGGAGTCACGAATTGCAGGTTCTGCGTTCCGAACGTCACCCGCACGAGATTGATGAGGAAAAGGCTCACCGCCCAGGTGGCCAGCAAACTCATCAGGGGACGGCGATAAAGGTGGCGTAACAGCACCGCTTCAAGACCGATGCCGATCGCAGCCGTCGCCAGAAACACGATCGGAATGGCGATGATCAGGTACCAGTCGAGCAATCCGGGCGCGAGGTGGCGCAGGCTCTCCTGCACCAGCCAGGTGACGTAAGCGCCGAGCATGATCAGCTCACCCTGCGCCAGGTTGATCACGCCCATCAGACCGAAGATGACCGCCAGTCCGATCGCGGCCATGAACAGGATGCTCGCAAAACTCAACCCGTTGTACAGCGTCGCCAGCACGTCGCCGATCGCGATACCGCGGTCGATCGTCGCGGTGGCGGCGTCGACGGCGCGTTTGAAGGCCGGATTGGCAACATAGGCCGGGTCATTCATGAGCGCGCGCACCAGCGTCAGCGCCCGCCGGTCGGGAGTAGCCGCGATCCGCCCGAGCGCGGCGATGCGCTTGGCCGGATCCGGCGAATTCAGCGCGGCGGCCTGGGCCACCGCCGATATCTGCGTTTTCAGGCCTGGATCGGTTTCATCGCGAGCCGCCGCATCGAATAATTGTTCAGGCAGGCTGGATGCCTGGCGCTCCAGCGTGTGCAACGCGGCACTGCGGCGGGCAATGTCCGGCGCGCTGCGCAAGGTGAGGGCCGCTTCGGCCATTTCGAACACGGCCCGGTTCTTCAGGCTGAGCAGCGGCGACCGGCTGGCTTCGCCCGCATTGCGTTGAACGCGGGTTGCGGCGTCGAGCGATCCTTCCGCCGCAACGACCACGGCGCCGCTCGCGTCGCAACTGAGCTTTCGGTCGATCACGGCGCGGGCGATGGACGCAGCCCAGGCCTGATCGTCAAGCGAGCCATCCGTCGAGATGTGGGCGAGGGCGCGCCCGGCGTCACCCATGGCCGCCGCGTCGCCGCAAACCTTGCCGATCAGATCGGCCCGCTCTTCCGCCGTAGCCGCCGATAGCTGAGTGGGCAGCAACGCCGCGATGACGTAAACTGCGGCAACGCAAAGGCGACGCATCGTGCCTACCGATCATGGCCGGCCGGATCGGGCCGGCAGCCACTTGA
>JAMFSI010000059.1 GCA_026225215.1 Sphingomonas palustris
CGCCAAAATCAAGGAATTCCGGGGAATCGCAACCCGTTACGACAAAACTGACCAGAGCTTCCGCGCCAATCTCAACCTCGCCGCAACAATCATCGCATGCCGCTAAATGTCCACGGGCCTTAGAGCGCGGTCTGAAAATAAAAAGGCAGCCGGCATGGACCTATGCGATGACCAGAGCGAGGTAATCGCCTTCCTCTCCGATCCCGGGAATTTTGGTGCGCAGGGCCCGGTCGAGCGGGTCGACACCCATGCGGCGATGATCTTCCTCGTCGGCGACCATGTCTACAAGCTCAAGCGGGCGGTGCGCTTTCCCTATCTGGATTTCTCCACTTCGGCCAAGCGCAAGGCTGTGTGCGAGACCGAACTGGCGCTGAACACCCGCACCGCGCCGGATCTCTACTGCAAAATCGAGATGATCGGCCGCGACACTGGCGGCCATCTCAGGCTCGGACAGGGGCAGCCGGTCGATTGGCTGGTGGTCATGCGCCGGTTCCGCCCCGATTGTCTGTTCGATGTCATGGCCCGCGAGCATCGTCTCACCTCCGAACTCATCCACGACTTAGCCGACAGGATTGCCGAATTCCACGCCGGAACCGAACCGGTCCATGGCGCCGGCGCCGCGCGCTTGCGCTCGGTGATCAACGGCAATCGCGCGAGCATGGCAGCGCTCCCCACCGGACTGCTCGAGGCCCAGGCCTGCGACGAGCTTACCCGCTGCAGCCTCGCCATGTTGGACGATCTGGCACCGCTGCTCGACCGGCGCGGCGCCGCCGGACAGGTCCGGCATTGTCACGGCGATCTCCACCTCGGCAATGTCTGTTTGTGGCGGGGGCGGCCAACGCTGTTCGACTGTCTCGAATTCGATCCCGAACTCGCCACCTGCGACCTGCTTTACGACCTCGCCTTCCTGCTGATGGATTTGTGGCAACGCGGCTTGCATGGTGAAGCATCGCTGCTGTTCAATCGCTATTGCGACATGCGCGACGAAAGCGATGGCCTCGCCACCCTGCCCCTGTTCCTCTCGATCCGCGCCGCCGTGCGCGCCCATGTCGAGGCCAGCGCCGTCGCGCGGCAGAGTGACCAGGCGAAGCGGCAGGAACGGCTCGCGGTCGCATGCGATTACCTGATGGCGGCACGCAGATTCCTCGATCGCCGGCGCCCGCGCCTGATCGCGGTCGGCGGGCTGAGCGGTAGCGGCAAATCGACGCTGGCCGGACGGTTGGCACCGCTGGTGGGGGCCGCCCCCGGTGCTCGCTGGCTGCGTACCGATGTCCTGCGCAAGCGCCTCGCGGGTGTAGCGCCCGAGGCCCGGCTCCCAGCGAGGGCATACACCCGAGAAGCCACTGCCGGTGTTTACGATAAATTGCTGGACCAGGCGCGGCTGGCGCTGACCGCGGGCGTGACCGTGATCGTCGATGGCGTGTTCGCCAATGTCGGCGAGCGTGACGCCATCGCCCATTTGGCCGAACGCCACCGCGTGCCGTTCACCGGATTGTGGCTGGAAGCGCCACCCGAGACCTTGCAGAAAAGGGTGGGCGCGCGGCGCGGCGATGCCTCCGATGCGGATGGCGCTGTCGTCGATCACCAACTCGGCTACAAGATCGGCAAACTCGATGGCTGGAGCCGGGTAGCGGCGGCGGGACCGCCCGAAGCGGTGCTAGCCTGTGCCATGAAGCGGATCGGATACTCGACGTGACCTCGACCATGCGCGCCATGCAACTCGATGCGCCGCACCAACGCCTGCGGCAGGTCGAACGCCCTTTGTCCGAACCCGGCCCCGGCGAGCTGCGTCTTGTGATCGCTGCTTGCGGCGTGTGCCGCACTGATCTTCACGTCGCCGATGGCGATATCCACGGCCCGCTGCCGATCGTGCCCGGTCATGAGATCGTCGGACGGATCGGTGGGATGGTTCGCGCGAAGCCGACAACGCCTTGCGGAATGCGGCGCCGTTGCTCAAGCTATCCAATAGCGTGATGCTCATCGAATGCGACAACCGGAGCAGCGTATTTGCGCCAAGCGCGGCAGCTAGCTGGCTTTCCCGGCACGGCATCCATGTCGAGAGCGAGGTTGCCAAACGCAAGGCGGGCGCACGGTGTTCAGCGACATCCTCGACCGGGCGCACGAGACCCAGGCCGCATACATCGTCACGGGGGGGGCGCCATCATCACAATCTGGAAGTGACGACGCCGGTCGCCATCCGCTAATCCTCCCCAAAACCCGCCAATCAGGTTCCGCCCCCCCACTCTCAATGTTCAGGCTGCGACAGCGATCTCATGATCGGCCCCAAAACGCTTTCGATAGTCTCCGGGCGATAGGCCAACCAATCGATTGAAGACGCGCCGGAACGCAGCGGCATCCTCGTATCCTACTGACCAGGCGATCTGATCAACCGCGCGTTTAGTGAACTGCAACAGCTCCCGCGCCTTTTCCATCCGCACGCACTGGGTATACTCGGTTGGTTTTATGCCGGTCGCCGCCTTGAAACGGCGCAGAAAGGTGCGTTCTTCGAGACCGGCTTCGCGCGCCATGTCGGCCACGCCGATTGCACGGGCGCCTTTTACCTGCAGCCAGTGCTGCACCTTCAATATAGCCTCATCGCCGTGAGTCAGTCGGGGGGCAAAATTGCCATAGTGACGCTGCTCGCGACCACTTGCATCAACCAGAAAGAACCGACTGGTCTCGACCATGATGCTGGGCCCAAGCAGGCGATCAATCAGGCGCATGCCGAGATCGGTCCAGGCCATCAGACCGCCCGCTGTGATGATGTCGCCATCGTCGATGACGATCTTCTCGGGTTCTACATGGAGATCAGGAAAACGGGTCTGCAGCAGGTCCGCGAACATCCAGTGCGTAGTTGCCGACCGGCCGGCAAGAAGGCCGGTCTCGGCCAGCAGGAATGCCCCACCGCAGTTCGAAGCCAGTACGGCGCCCCGACCGTGCTCTGTCCTTAACCAGCGCGCGAAGGGAGCGGCTTCCTCGGCCGTAACCGGACCGGAAAGACGTCCACCCGCCACGAGAATGTCCGCAGAGCCAGGGGAGCCGGGACTTGTGTCGAAGCGGCGGGCAAACGCGCCGGTTTCATCGGGCGACCAATGGCTCACGCGCAGCGGGTGGCCTCCGCGCGCCACCGAGAAGTCGCCTGCGGTCATCAACATATCCGTGAGGCCGTGGACCATCGCGGACTGACAATTTTGATAGAGCAAAATTCCGACTTCGCTTGTGACGGTCATAGCCCCCCCGAATGTCACTTTTGGCTTCCATAATGTCGGAAACGCCGATCCCGATGCTGCCTCATCCGGCGTAAAGATACAACCACAGGGCGGGCACTGGGCCTCCCGGTCAACGCAAGGATAAGACGATGGCGACGATCACCACCACCGACGGTACCGAGATCTTCTACAAGGACTGGGGCTCCAAGGACGCCCAGCCCCTGTTCTTTCATCATGGCTGGCCGCTCAGCGCGGACGATTGGGACAGTCAGATGATGTTCTTCCTTGCCAAGGGCTATCGGGTGATCGCTCATGATCGCCGCGGTCACGGCCGCTCCAGCCAGACCTCGGAAGGCCACGACATGGATACTTACGCCGCCGATGCTTTTGCGGTGGTCGAGAAGCTGGGCCTGACGAATGCCATCCACATCGGCCATTCCACGGGCGGCGGCGAAGTTACCCGCTATGTCGCGAAATACGGCAAGGGCCGCGTGGCCAAAGCGGTGCTGATCAGCGCGATCCCGCCGACCTTCATGCAGTCCGAGCGCAATCCCGATGGCGTTCCCAAGGAGGTCGTCGACGGCATTCGCGACGGCACGGCGTACCATCGCTCGCAATTCTATCAGGATATCACGATCCCGTTTTACGGCTTCAATCGCGAGGGCGCTGTCGTGTCAGAAGGTATCCGCCAGAACTGGTGGCGCCAGGGTATGATGGGCGCCGCCATCGCCCATTGGGAATGCGTCCGTGTGCTGTCCGAAACCGAATTCTACGATGACCTCGCGGTAATAGATGTGCCCGTGTTGGTGATGCACGGTGAGGACGACCAGATATGCCCCTTCACGACCACCGGCGCCCGCTCGGTGAAGTTGCTGAAGAACGGCAAACTAATCTCCTATCCCGGCTTTCCCCATGGAATGCCGACCACGCATGCCGACGTGATCAACCGGGACCTTCTCGAATTCATCCAAGGGTGACTTAGTCTCTACCGAGGGCCGGGAGCGGGAGACCGCCCTCGCCCTCGAATATCTGCCATTCCTGCCTGCTGCCGTGAAACGGTGGCTTACGAACCGGAGTGATGTATTTTCCGGCGATTGGCAGGGGTCGAGCGGATCATGGCTGGCAGCAGCCACGCTTCGGGACCCAGCGCGACGGGCGGCCGCTCCTCCATAGGCGATTGCCCTGCTGGGTCAGGTCAGTTCATACCCTTCGGGCCAGGTGATATCGAGGCGCAGGCGAGTCAGGCTCAAGGTCGCGATCCGCCACTCGCCGTCCTGCCTGCGGTAGGTCTCGTGGTAATGGCCGCGCCCGACGATCGCCTTCCAGCCCTCGCGGGGATGCTGGTCGGGCCATTCGATGATGTCCTGCATCGCCCAGATGCCGGTGGCGCTGTCGGCGCCGGTGATCTCCACTTCGCCGGTCAGTCCCTGATGGCATGAGATCGCTGTCTCCAGCCCGAAGCGCAGGCTGGCGGCATAATTGCTGCCGCCCTCCATCCAGACCCCGCCATCAGGCTTCACGATCTGCAAATCAGGCGTGAACAGACCGGGCAGTCGATCCCATAATTTGCAGTCGATGAAGCGGAAATAGCGTGCCTTGAGTTGGCGGATGGCTTCGATGGCCGCCAGTTGCTCGATCCTGTCCATGGCGTTGTCCCGGCGGTATGTCCTGACGCGACCGCACCACCATTCCCATCCGGAGGCAAGCATCACGCGGATTGATGGCCGAGGCGATTTCCGCTCTGGACAAGGCTAGCGGCATTCAAGATAGTACGGACTATCTTAATGGCAGATCGCGACAGATCATGCCGCGACGAAAAGGGATGAGGCAGATGGCCATGACCGGCTTCGATTTCAGCGGAAAGGTCGCGCTGGTGACCGGCGGCAGCGAGGGGATCGGCGCGGTAATCGCCCGGCTGTTTGCCGAGCATGGCGCCGATGTCGCGATTTCGGCGCGGCGGCAGGACAAATTGGAGGAGCGCGCCGCACTGATCCGCGAGCAGACGGGACGGCGCTGTCTGGCCGTGGTCGCCGATGCCACCGATCCCCAACAAGTCGAGCAACTGGTCGAACGGACGCTGGGCGAATTCGGCAAGATCGACATTCTGGTCAATAATGCCGGTAACTCGGTGCGCTCATCGCTGCGCAAGCTGACGCCCGAAATCTGGGCGAAGGGGCGCGCCTTGAACCTCGATAGCGCCGCCTATGGCACGATGGCGGTAGGCAAGCATTTTCTCGAGCGACAGACGGGCAATATCGTCAATATATCCTCGGTCGCCGGGATCAACGGAACGATGGGCGAGGTGCCCTATTCGGCCGGCAAAGCGGGCATCCAGATGCTGACGCGGGTGGCCGCCGCCGAATGGGGCCGGCACGGCGTGCGGGTCAATTGCGTCGCGCCGGGCATGACCACGACCGAAAAAATGCAGCGCTCGCTCGATGCCGGCATTTACGACATCGCCGACATCGCCAAGCGGTTTCCGCTGCAACGGGCGGGCACTTGCGAAGAAGTGGCTTACGCGGTGCTGTTCTTCGCCAGCGATTATGCTTCCTATATCACCGGCCAGACGCTGGCAGTGGATGGCGGGCCGCCGATTGCCGGATTTACCGACTGAGACAGCCCAGGCTGGTGAATCCGGGAGTGGTTGCAGCAACCCGCCAGTTTCCCGATGCTCCGGACGGATCTTTTTCTCACACCTCCGGCAGCATCTGTTCGGCAAAACCCCAGCCGCTTAATGCGCCTTGCCGAGCCCTCTCGATCAGCTCCGTCCCATCGGGGATGGTCCACCGTGCCGGCGTCTCAATCGCACCCAACTCATCCCAACTCACCGGCACCGCGACCGGCGCGCCATCGCGGGCGCGCGCGGAATAGGGCACGACTGCCGTCGAGCCGCGCTGATTGCGCAGCCAATCGATAAAGATTTTCCCCTTGCGCTTGGCCTTGGACATCGTCGCCAGGAAGCGCTCGGGCTCGGCCAGGCTCAGCGCCTCGGCGAAACGATGCGCGAAGTCGGTGTGTGCGGCCCAGCTATGCCCGACGGTCAGCGGCACGATGACATGCACCCCCTTCCCGCCCGACAGCATCGCGAAGCTGACCAGGCCAAGATCGGCCAGCCGCTCGCGCAGCCGCACCGCCGCCTTTTTTACCTCGGCAAAACCCAGCCCCTCGTCGGGATCGAGATCGAAGATCAGGCGGTCGGGCTTTTCGACATCGGCCACGCGCGACGCCCAGCCGTGGAACTCGATCGTCCCCATCTGCACGCATTGCAGGATGCCGGCTGCATCCTCGAGGTAAAGATAATCCTCGCTGCCGCCATCCTTCTCGCGGATCGGAATATGGCGGACATGATCGCCAAGCGTGCCGGAATCGTGCTTCTGGAAAAAGCAGGCTTTGGCGCGTCCCTGCGGGCACCGCACCAGGCTGACCGGGCGTTGTGCGGCATGCGCCAACAGCAGCGGGGCGATTGCGGCATAGTAATCGGCAAGGTCGCCCTTGGTCTGGCCGCCGACCGGGAAGATCACCCGATCGCGATTGCTGATCTTCACCCCGGCATCGGGCGGCGGTACGGGGCGCGGCGTTTCCGGGGCGACACTGCGCGCCGGCTTATCCGCTCTCAGGCCCAGAAAGCTGCCATGCCGCACGCGGCTTTCGGCGGTGAGTTCCGAAAAAGCCACCTCGGCTACCAGTTCCGGCTTGACCCAGCTTGCCCCGCGCGCGTCCTCGCGGGGCACATCGAGCGGCGCTTTTTCCCGCGCCAGTCTGGTCAGCCGGGGCACCAGATCATCGAAACTGGCGGCATCGAAACCCGTGCCGACCTTGCCCCGATAGACCAACGCGCCATCCTCATATTGCGCCAGCAGCAAAGCCGCGAATGGCCGTCCCTTCGCAGTCGATCGGGTGGAACCGACGATCACGAACTCCTGACGCCGCGTGCATTTCACCTTGAGCCAGTTCTGCGTTCGCGCCGAGCGATAAGGGGCGTCGATCCGCTTGGCGATGATCCCTTCCTGCCCCGCGCTGCACATCGCCGTGAACAACGCCTCGCCCGCGCCAATGACATGATCGGCGATGTGGATCGGCGGCACGGCCTGTTTGAGCAACGCTTCCAGCCGCTCCTTGCGTTCGATATTGGGCATCGGTTTCAGATCCTCGCCCGCGAGCGAGAGCAGATCGAAGGCGTGGAAGTCGAGATGGTGGTCCGGGCCCTGCGCACCATGGCCGCGTTTCAGCACCGCCTGCAGCGCCGAGAAGCTGGGATTGCCGTCCGCACCCGGCGCGGTGATTTCACCGTCGATCAGGCAGGGCGGCAAATCGAGTGCGGCGATCAGTTCCACCAGCGGCGCGAATTTGTCGGTCCAGTCGAGCCCATTGCGGGTGTAAACGCGCACCTGTTCGCCATTGGCCGCGATCAGCGCGCGATAGCCGTCGAATTTGATTTCATGCATCCAGCCGTTGCCGCTGGGCACGGCATCCACAAGCGTCGCCAATTGTGGCGGCTGGAAAGCCGGTAAGCCGCGCTTGGCGGTGCGTTTGGCCGGCTTGGCGGCGCGCTTGTTATGCGCGGTCGCCTGAGTCATTTCGCTCAGAAAGGCATCGTCGCGCTTGCCCGCCAGCGAATGGCTGCCTTTGGGGTCGGCCGCGATCTCGGCCATGCTGCGATCGGTGAGCACGCTGGTCAGGCCGCGCTCGACGAGATCATCGGGTCCGCCCTCGTAGCCATCCGCCACTTTGCGGAGCAACCAGTTTTCGCGCTTTTCTCCGGGGCGCGGTTTCAGCCGAACCAAAATCCACTCGCCCTTCATCCGCTCGCCATCGAGGGTGAAGTGGAGATGGCCCTTGTCGATATCATCGGCGCTCTTGCCCGGCAGCGGCGCCCAGGTGCCGCGATCCCACAGCATCACCGTGCCGCCGCCATATTCGCCCTTGGGAATCGTCCCCTCGAACTGGGCATAGGACATCGGATGATCCTCGGTGCGCACCGCCAGCCGCTTGATCGCCGGGTCGAGCGATGGCCCTTTGGTGACCGCCCAGCTTTTCAGGACGCCATCTACTTCGAGCCGAAAATCCCAATGCAGCCGCGTGGCGTCATGTTTCTGGACGATAAAGCGGTGCCCATCGGCTGAGGATTCGCGTTTCGCGCCCGGCTCGGGCGTTCGGGAAAAATCGCGCTTGGCTTTGTAAGCGGCGAGCGGATCGGCGGACGCGCGGGCCATGTCAGCCGCGCCGCGATCTGGCCGCAGTCTTTGCCGGCGGCTTGCGGGGCTTTTCCTCATCGTCCGATTTCTTCGCCGAAGGCTTGCCCGCAGCGGGCGTCTTCCCGCCAACAGAAGCCTTCAACGCCGCCATCAGATCGATGACATTGCTGCCGCTCTTCGCGGCCGGCTGATCGACATCTTCGAGCACGCGCTGGCCCTTGGCCTTGACCTTCTTGTCGATCAGTCGGTGAAGCGCATCGACATAGTGATTGTGATAAGCATCCGCGTCGAATTTGCCGCTGCGCTTGTCGATCAGGCTGGTCGCCAGTTCGAGCAGTTCGGGCGCCGGCTGTTCATCACCGACGTCGCGAAAATAATTGGTCGCCTGATTGACCTCATCGGCATAGCGCAACGCTTCCATGACGATCCCGCGCCCACACGGCTTCAGGCTGACCAGCATTTCCTGCCCGCGCACCGCCAACTGCCCCAGCCCGACCTTGCGGCTTTGCCGCAGCGCCTCGCGCAAGACCACATAGGCTTCCTCCGCCAGTTCGTCGGCGGGCACGACATAATAGGGCTTGTCATAATAGAGCACATCGATCGCATCGTGATCGACGAATTGCACCAGTTCGAGCGTGCGCTTCGATTCCAGCTTTACCGCTTCGATTTCCTCGTCATCGAGCAGCACGTAATTGCCGCGAGAAACCTCGTAGCCCTTGATGATCTCGTCGCGATCGACCGGGCCGATCCCGGCCACCACTTTTTCATACTGGATAGGTTTGCCCGAAGGCTCGTGAATCTGGCGAAAGCTGATCGACTTGCCCGATTTGGTCGCAGCGTAGATTTCGACCGGGATCGAAACCAGCGCCAGACGGATCTGGCCTTTCCAGTAAGCGCGTGCCGCCATTCGAGCCTCCATGCGCCGCCGCGTTGGTGGCGCCATGGGTATAACGGCTTAATCAGCGTTTGGTGCCGTCCAAAACATCCCCGTCCCGTCCGTCCTGAGCTTGTCGAAGGACTGTCCTTCTTTCTTCTGGCTGGCCAGAAGAACAAGGCAGTGCTTCGACAAGCTCAGCACGGACGGGAAAGTTTCAAAAATATCCGGCGTGGATCGCAGGCAAGGGGAAGCCCGACCCACGCCGAAACTCTCAATGTCAGGGCATCAGCACCGTATCGATGACGTGGATCACGCCATTGGACTGAATGACATTGGCAATGGTGATGTGGGCCTTGTTGCCCTGGGCATCGGTCAACCACCAGCCATCGGCACCCTTCCAGGCGGTAAGCTGTTCGCCCTGGACCGTGGTCAACACGGCCTTGCCACCATTGGCGCTGGCCAATTCGGCCAGCTTTCCTGCGGTCAGCCGACCCGGCACGACGTGATAGGTCAGGATCTTGACCAGCTGGTCCTTGTTCTCCGGCTTGACCAGAGTATCGACCGTGCCGGCAGGCAATTTGGCGAAGGCTTCGTTGGTCGGCGCGAAGACGGTGAACGGCCCGGGGCCTTCCAGCGTATCGACCAGGCCAGCCGCTTTGACCGCCGCCACCAGCGTGGTGTGATCGGCCGATTCAACCGCATTTTGGATAATATTCTTGGTCGGATACATCGCTGCGCCACCCACCATCGGGTCAGCGGCCATAGCCATCTGGCTGCCGCCCAGCATCAGGCCGGCTAATACTACGAGCATGGTCTTGCGATTGGGAACGTAACTCATGGCTTAGTCCTTTATAAGGGACACGCCGATGTGCGGGCGTGCGGTCCTTTTACGGGGACAGCGCGTGATCGGTTCATCGATTGTAAACAAATTTTACGTTCCGTGCCGGCTTTCCGGCAAGGCGCCAAGAGGCTTGCGCCTCACGCCTTGGCTAGGCTCAAACGCCGCGCGGGCGTGCGCTCGATCATTCCGAGGAAGCGTGGAGCGTCACCAATCGCGCCAGCAATGTTGCCGGATAAAGCTGCCCGATCACCGATTCCAGGCTGGACAGACTCCGGGCAAAGGCGAATTGCGCGGCGATGCCACCGCTGTTGCTGGTGGTGAGCGCGCTCAGGCTGAAATAAAGCAAGCCGCTGAATTGCCCGCGCTGCCCCTGCGGCAACCCGCTGAACGCGTCGGGAACCATCACCACCATTACCCGGTAAAACCCGGCAAAAATCAGCGCAACGTAGAGATAGAGGATCACCGCGCCCAAGATGCGATGCACCGTCACCTTGCCAGGCGAGAAGGCCGCGAAAGCGACGACCGCCGCGACCAGCATGTCGAAGATCACCGTGACGATGATTTTGCCCAGAGCAATGGCAGCAGCGGTGCCACCGAGTTGCCAATGCAGCGAAGCAAGCAACGTGGCGATAAACGCCAGGGCAACGACGATGCCTACCGTGCGATTGCGCGAGACGATCAGGATCGTCGTCGCCGCCAGACCGAAACGGAGCATTTCCACGAGTTGAGTCGATACAGCCGGTGTCGCCGCAAGCGGGCCGACGATGAAGATGATCGCGATCTGGATAGCGAGAATGATGCTGAGGCCGACATCGCCACTGCCCAGCCGCGCCATTTCGCTTCGCATGGACATCCGCCGCCTCTTTAACCTTATCAAGACTGATGGTGGACAGGGGTGGATTCGAACCACCGTACGCTCGCGCGGGCAGATTTACAGTCTGCTGCCATTAACCACTCGGCCACCTGTCCACATCAGCCTTTCGGCAGCAGGGTCGCCCCTGCTGAATCAGCCTCCATCCGGAGGCCGCCGACCGAGAGGCGCGCCAATGCCCAAGCTATCGTGACCTGTCAATGGCCCTTGCCCGTCAACGGCATGGCTGGCAGGAGCGCCACGGCGGGCGTATTGAGGCCTGCTGTCAGAGGATCGCATGACCAACCACAAAGACAATGCCCCGGAAAATCGCGGTAAGCGAGCCCTGCGCGGACGTGCCGGCCGGATGGAGGGTGGTCGTGGCAGCGGTCGCACCAGCAAGAACGCCGTTCGCCTATGGGGGCGGCACGCAGTAGAGGCGGCATTGAAAAATCCCCTGCGCAGCCACCGCAAGCTCTGGGCGACGCGCGAAGGCGTGGCTTCGCTCGACGGCGAACTGCCCGCTGATTTTCCGCTGGAATATGCACAAGGCGCCGATCTCGGCCGACTGGTTGCCCGCGATGCGCCGCATCAGGGGCTGGTGCTGGAATGCGAGCCGCTCGATGATCTCTTTCTCGAGGATGTACTGAGCGGTGACGATGAGGAAGATTTCGCACGCCCGCTGGTCGTGCTCGATCAAGTGACCGATCCGCATAATCTCGGCGCCATTCTGCGTTCGGCAGCGGCTTTCAATGCCCGCGCCGTGATCACCCAGGATCGCCATGCCCCGCTGGAATCGGGCGTAGTGGCGAAATCGGCATCGGGCGCGCTGGAAATCGTGCCCTGGGTGCGCGTAGTCAATCTCGCCCGCGCGCTGGAAGACATGGCCAAGGCGGGTTATTGGCGCATTGGTCTGGCCGGCGACGGTGCATTGACCCTGGCCGATGCCCTGCCGGCGGGCCGGGTGGCGCTGGTGCTGGGCGCCGAGGGCGAAGGCCTGCGCCACAACGTCAGCCAGCATTGCGACGCGCTGGCCCATTTGCCGATCAGCGATGCCATGGAGAGCCTGAACGTCTCCAATGCGGCAGCGATTGCGCTTTACGCGGTAGCGGCGAGATAAAGCTCAGTCTCTCGGGGAAGGGTTTCGGAGAATCTCATTAGAAATCGCGCCGACCCCTTGAATCGGCGCGATCTCATTTATTGGCATTCACTCCCTGACAGACCGCGAGGCGTTTCGGTCTGTCTCTCGCGCGGTTTAGTTTACCGCGTCTTTCAGTCCCTTGCCCGCCTTGAACTTGGGCTGGCTCGAAGCCTTGATCTTCATCGGCTCACCGGTGCGCGGATTGCGACCCGTCGAGGCTTTGCGCTTGGCCACCGAGAATGTACCAAACCCTACCAGTCGGACCTCATCGCCTTTTTTCAGCGCTGCCGAAATCGACTCGAACACGCCTTCTACAGCCTTCACAGTGTCATTGCGCGCCAAGCCACTCGCAGTGGCCACGGCGACGATGAGATCATTTTTGTTCATTATGGAATCCCCTTAGCTTTCTTTTGAACCGGTTTACCCACTTGGCCTCAAGCGCGGAGAATTGAGCGAGTTTTGAACTCACTGTCAAAGGCAAAGCTTGTCAAACCCCAAGGATGGCCGCGTATTTCAGCCAATTTTGCGGATTTTGACGGATGAGAGCGCCCATGCAGGCAAAAATAACGCCGCGAAACGGTAAATACCGATTCGCGGCGTTGCAGCATTATTAATACTATTAACAAATATTAATGTGCAGTTGCGGAAGGCGCCGGTGTCCCAACGACCGGTTGAGCCCCCGGCTGACTGGCCAAATCATCGGCCTCGGTCCACTCGATCGCCACCAGCGGCTGCGTCAGCACCCGCGCCAGCACTTCGTCGACATGCGACACCGGGATGATCTCCAGCCCCTGCTTGACGTTCTCGGGGATATCCACAAGATCCTTGCGGTTTTCCTCCGGAATCAGCACCGTGGTGATGCCGCCACGCAGCGCCGCCAGCAGTTTTTCCTTCAAGCCGCCGATCGGCAGCACGCGACCACGCAAGGTCACTTCGCCGGTCATCGCCACATCCGACCGCACCGGAATCCCGGTCAGCGTCGAGACGATCGAGGTCACCATGCCGATGCCCGCCGATGGGCCATCCTTGGGCACCGCGCCCTCGGGCAAATGGATGTGGATATCCTTGCGCTGGATCAGCGAGGGCTTGATGCCATAGGCCGGGCTGCGCGCCCGCACGAAACTGAAGGCGGCTTGCACGCTCTCGTTCATCACCTCGCCGAGCTTGCCCGTGGTCCGCACATTGCCCTTGCCCGGCACCGTCACGCTTTCGATCGTCAGCAATTCGCCGCCGACCTCGGTCCAGGCGAGACCGGTCACCGCACCGACCTGATGCTCGTCATCCGACATCCCATGGCGGAATTTGCGCACCCCGGCATAATCACCGAGATTGTCCGGCGTGATCACCACCGACTTGGTCTTGTTTTCAAGGATCGCGCGCAACGACTTGCGCGCCAGCCGGGCGATCTCGCGCTCGAGCGTGCGCACCCCGGCCTCGCGGGTGTAGTAGCGGATCAGATCGCGCAGCCCTTCATGCGTCAGGGTGAATTCGCCCTTCTTCAGGCCATGCGCTTCGATCTGCTTGGCGATCAGATGGCGCTCGGCGATCTCGACCTTCTCATCCTCGGTATAGCCTTCGAGGCGGATGATCTCCATGCGGTCGAGCAGCGCTTGCGGCAGGTTGAGGCTGTTCGCGGTGCACACGAACATGACGTCGGACAGATCGAAATCGATCTCCAGATAATGATCCTGGAACTTCGAGTTCTGTTCCGGATCGAGCACTTCGAGCAGCGCCGAGGCCGGATCGCCGCGGAAATCCTGGCCCAGCTTGTCGATTTCATCGAGCAGGAACAGCGGATTGTTAGCGCCGGCCTTGCGCAGATTGGTGACGATCTTGCCCGGCAGCGAACCGATATAGGTCCGCCGATGGCCGCGAATCTCGGCTTCGTCACGCACGCCGCCCAGTGACTGGCGGACGAATTGACGACCCGTGGCCCGCGCAATCGACTTGCCCAGGCTGGTCTTGCCCACGCCCGGCGGGCCGACCAGGCACAGGATCGGCCCCTTGAGCTTGTTCGTGCGCGCCTGGACCGCGAGATATTCGACGATCCGGTCCTTGACCTTGTCGAGCGCATAATGATCGGCGTCGAGCACCGTCTGGGCGCCGACGATATCCTTCTTCAGCCGGCTCTTCTTGCCCCAGGGCAGTCCGAGCAGGACATCGAGGTAATTGCGCACGACGGTGGCTTCGGCGCTCATCGGCTGCATGGTCTTGAGCTTCTTCAACTCGGCGACCGCCTTGGCGCGCGCTTCCTTCGACAGCTTCATGCCGTCGATCTTCTGTTGCAGCTCGGCCAGTTCGTTGCCTTCGCTTTCCTCGCCGCCCAGTTCGGACTGGATCGCCTTCAACTGCTCGTTGAGGTAATATTCGCGCTGGGTCTTCTCCATCTGCCGCTTCACCCGGCCGCGAATCTTGCGCTCGACCTGGAGCACGCCCAATTCGCCTTCCATGAAGCTGTAGACCATCTCCAGCCGCTTGAGCGCGTCGCTTTCGGTCAGCAGCGCCTGCTTGTCGGCGACCTTGGCGCTGATATGCGCGGCAATGGCATCGGCGAGCTTGGCAGCATCCTCGATCTCGCCGAGCTGCTCGCCGGCATCCTGCGCCAGCTTCTTGTTGAGCTTGGCGTATTCGTGGAATTGCTCGACAACGCTGCGCATCATCCCGGAGGCTTCGGCGCTCTCCGCCGCTTCGGATTCGCTGCGCTCGACCTCGGCGATCAGCATATCGGCTTCCTCGCGCAAGGATTGCAAAGTAGCGCGCTGCTGCCCTTCGACCAACACGCGCACCGTGCCATCGGGCAGCTTGAGCAATTGCAGCACGGTGGCGATCACGCCGACATCGTAAAGATCGTCACGCTCGGGATCGTCACAGCCGGGGTCGAGCTGAGCGACCAGGAAAATATCCTTGTCGTCAGCCGTCATCGCCGCTTCGAGCGCGGCCACCGATTTTTCGCGACCGACAAACAGCGGCACGACCATGCCGGGGAAAACAACGATGTCTCGCAAGGGCAGCAGAGGAAGCAAATTCATCATATCCATCCATTATGGCGCGTAAATCGCGCGTCTGGCCCGATTAAGCGAATGCTATGGGCCGAAGCTTGACCGAGATATGGGGAGATGCCGATCGCGTTGCAATGCCCCTGTCCTCGCTCGCCTGTGGAAGAGCGTAGGGCTGTTTGCGGAACCGGCCCTCACCCCCGTCCACCCTGAGCTTGTCGAAGCCTGTCCTGAGCCAGTCGAAGGGGGTTGCTTTTCTTGTCCATGCTTGCAGAAAGGGCAATGGTTGGGCTGCGCCCGCCTTCGGCCCGACAAGCTCAGCACAGACGAGGTAAGCGGCACCGTTATCCCGCAACAAGCCCTCAGAACGGCAGCTTGAAGCCCGGCGGCAACCCCATGCCCTGCTGGGCATTGGCCATTTCCCGCGAGGCGACTTCATCCGCCTTGGCCCGGGCATCGTTGAAAGCAGCGGCGATCAGATCCTCGAGCATCTGCTTGTCGGCTGGCTGAATCAGGCTGTCATCGATGGCGACGGCAATGACGCGGCCCTTGGCCGAAGCGCGAATCTTCACCAGCCCGCCGCCCGACACGCCTTCCACTTCCAGCGCATCGAGCTTCGATTGGGTTTCGGTCAACTGCTTTTGAATGGTTTCGGCAGCCGATTGTGCGGCCTTGATCATTTCTTCCATCGATTTCATCTGCGAAAACTCCCGCTGCGGGGGGCACGATCCTGCCCGCCCGGCTCTGTTGAAAGCATCTCTGCCTGCGGAAAGGCGGCAAAGGCCGCCTCCACCAGCGGCGAACGGCGCAGCGCATCCGCTGCCGCCGCCTTCTCGGCCTCGGCCAATTCGCGCAAGGCCGGGGCGCTCGCACTCTCGACGTGTTCGGCACCCTCTTCCTGCTCGACCTGCCAGCGCTCGCCAGTGGCCTTGAACAGCCCTTCGCGCAGGTCCGGCCCCGGATCGCCCGAATAGCCTGGCACCAGCGTATAGCGCAAATCACCCGGCGTCAGCGTCACCACCCGCACCCAGTCGCGCATGATCTGAGCGACGCGCAACTGGCCGGTGTTTTCCACCGACCGCACCAGCCCGGCCCAATCGATAGCGGCAGCCGCTGGAGCGCTCGGCGCGGTGGTTCCCGCGTTATCCGCCACCGGCGACTCCGCCGGGCGCGCGGCCAGTTCCTCCAGCCGCTTGGCGAGCGCTCCGGGATCGGGGAGGTCGGCGGCATGCAGGCAGCGCAGCAGCGCCATTTCCGCCGCAATCAACGGATCGGGCGCATTGCGCACTTCGTCATGGCCTTTGAGCAACAATTGCCACATGCGGTGCAATTGCCCCGCGCCCAGACTGTCCGCCCAGCCGTCCACCGCTGCGCGATCCTCGGCGGAAATGGCTTCGGCGCCGCTGCGGCCCAATTGCGCGACGGTGATCCGATGCGTCAGCTCCATCATCGCCCGCATCAGCGCGATCGGCTCGACGCCCAGCGCGAATTGATGCGCGACCATATCGAGCAGCCCCGCGCCGTCACCGCCGAGAATCGCCGCAAACAACTTCCGCTGCACCGATTTGTCGGCGAGGCCGAGCATTTCGAGCACTTGCACCGCGCTCACCGCGGTTTCCTCGCCAGCGCTGGCGAGATCGGCATGAGCGATCGCCTGGTCGAGGATCGACAAGCCATCGCGCACCGAGCCTTCGGCGGCCTCGGCGATCATATTCAGCGCTTCCGGCTCAGCCGCCACCCCTTCGGCGGTGCAAATCCCGGCGAAATGCTTGGCGAGCAATGCCGTGGGAATGCGCCGCAGATCGAAGCGCTGGCAGCGCGACAGCACCGTCACCGGCAGCTTGTCGACTTCGGTGGTGGCGAACAGGAATTTCACATGCGCCGGCGGCTCTTCCAGAGTCTTGAGCAACGCATTGAAAGCATTGCGCGAGAGCATGTGGACTTCGTCGATGATATAGATCTTGTAGCGCGCCGATACCGCCGAATAGCGCACCGCCTCGATAATCTCGCGCACGTCGTCAACGCCGGTATGGCTCGCCGCATCCATCTCGATGACGTCGATGTGGCGCCCTTCGGCGATGGCGGTACAGGGCTCGCATTGCCCGCAAGGGTCGATGGTCGGTCCGCCCAGGCCATCGGCACCGATACAATTGAGCGCCTTGGCAATCAGCCGCGCGGTCGAAGTCTTGCCGACCCCGCGCACCCCGGTCATCAGGAAGGCATGCGCCAGCCGATCGCGCTTGATCGCGTTGGCCAGCGTCTGCACCATCGCATCCTGGCCGATCAGCGCGCTGAAGCTCTGCGGCCGGTATTTGCGCGCCAGCACGCGGTAAGGTGTGGCGGGGTTTACAGGCGGAGGCGCCGTTTGCGGCAAGTCGAGCCCGAGGCCCCGAGCATCATCCAGCAGGCCGGGCTCTCCAGCTTGGCTGCTGCCGAAAATTTCCGAGGAATCGCTCATCGGCGTTAAGTAAGGGCTCGCGGGGCGATTGTCAGGGAAAAAGGAGCCGGGCGACCCGCCGCTATCCGTTGTGGCTGCTTCCTTCCGGACCTGACCAGATTGGCGAACGCAAACGTCCGCCCGACTCCCGGTCGCGCATATGGCGAGGGGATCAGGATTTGTCCAGTATGCAAGCTTGTGTCGTTAAATCCTCCCCACACGGAATCGTGCCCGATTGGTCATCCTGACGGAAGTCAGGATCCATTCAGCGCAGCATTTCTTGGCCAGCCGTTGCCATCGGTTTTCACAACCAAGGGGTACGAAGAAACGCCCTTTGCGTCCCAAGCTTGCCGCGAATGC